>CABRZY010000205.1 GCA_902475475.1 uncultured Collinsella sp. | reverse complement strand
GTAAACATGTAGCCTGCGTCCGAAAGCGCATTGGGTGCGGCGGGCAACTTGGCCATGTGGCAGAACGTTTGCAGGTCGGGCGCCATAGCGTTCTGGTAGCCAAGATGGCTGCCGTCTTCTTGTGCGGCGAGTTCCAGCTGGTGTACTCGATCCAGCGCCGCTGCCAGCACGAAGCTCGGCGTAGGCGCGTTGACGTCCTGAGTGGTCGCCACGAGCCTGCCCGCCGCCTGCGTGACAAGCCAAGCGACCTCGCGCTGGCAACGCACGGCCTTGCGCGTAACCGGCTTGATGGACGAAGAAGAAACGCTCCCCTTAGGCGGATTCGAAGCAGCCATAAGACCCTCCCATGAACAATCCGGCCCAACAAGCCCGGACGAAACACGTGCTACATCAGTATACAGGGAAGTGGGGCAGCGGGGTACAAACGCGCCAGCGGCAAACCGAGAGCATCAACGATGTGCCGATCGCGGAATGAGATCTCGTAATAATTGACTCTCGGCCATATTATTGAGGGGCATGACTCGCGTTCGTATGGTTGTAGGTGCTGGCGATGAACGACATTGACCTTGCTGTTCCGTTGATGGATGGACCAAGCTATGACCGCGCCTGCAGTCTCGTGCCTTCCGAATACGTTGAGGCATGGGAGTGGTTTCTGGGTGAGGAACAGCGCGGCGGCGTTTGGACCAGCCTTCCGCACCACACCAAGGAAGATAGCCCTCAGTATCAGTATCGTTTGAGAATTGGCTCGGACTTCTTTCCTGTAACGCGGGATTCAGGGATCTTCTGGCCGGGCCAGGATCGGGTGAAGCAAGATCCCAATAAGATCTTTGCGCTTTCGGTCCATAACTCTAAAAAGAGCTTCTACACCGATGTACCTCCGCTCTATTTGGACGATGGTACGTGGGTCATTAAGTATTCGGTCCAAGCGCCAGGCGCCGTTGGTTCTCGAGACCAGAATTACAACCGTAAAATGCTCAACTGCATGGAATGTGGCGTTCCAGTCGGAGTCATATTTGCAACCGAGGTGGGCTACAAGGTGCTCGGCCTTGCGTTTGTTGAGCGGTTCGAGCCCGAAAACGGATGGTTTGTTCTGCACGGTCCTGTTCATAAAGGCGGACCGGACCCTCGTTTTGCGCCCGACATGAGTTATCTGAAGCACATACCCGTCGATATTGAGTTTGCCGGACAGGGTGTGACCGACGACGAGAAGGTCCGCTATGCGTTAAGGCGCGAGCGATTGGGGCAGCAATGGTTCCGCAAGCAGCTCGTTGCCGCCTATGATGGCCGTTGCGCGGTGTCGGACTGCGGCGTCAGCGAAGCTCTGGAGGCTGCACATATCGAGAATTACTCGGGACCCAAATCGCAGGTTGCCAGCAACGGTATTCTGCTTCGGCGCGATCTTCATTCCCTATTTGATGCTCACCTGATTTCGTTTGAGCCTGTTTGCGGCGAATATCGGCTGTGCGGATCGTACCTGCTGGATAAGACCGGCTACGCTTCCTTTGCGGGTGCGACGCTAAGGCAGCCGAATGAGCGTCAGTGGCGACCCGATACGGTGTTTCTTGAGGCCCATCGCATTGAGTTCGATCGCTCGGAAAAGAAGCGTGAAAAGGCGGGGCTTCTGCCGTATTAGCGTATTTGGCTTTGGCATTCTTTGACGATCGTGTTGTTTGATCGGATCGCGTGGCGATGCAATCTCGCGCATGACCGCCGGTGCATGCTCTTCCTGTTTTGTATAGCGAGAGGGGAGCGTGTATGAGCTGGCGAGGCGATATTGCGATGGGGAAGTACGGAAAACTGCCGTGTGCCCTTATCGACAACAATATGTTTCCGGGCGTAGAAGTTGATTGCGGGTCGTTTGTCGTCGCCTGCCCTTGCTGCGGCTCGCAAATACCGTGTCTCGACATTCGGTTCATCGATGCGCGCGACAGGTTCAGCGACGAAGTGAGAAAACAGACAGGCGTTCATATGCCGGTGTATCCGGAG
The DNA here is from genome assembly GCA_902475475.1 of uncultured Collinsella sp. Classification (GTDB taxonomy): domain Bacteria; phylum Actinomycetota; class Coriobacteriia; order Coriobacteriales; family Coriobacteriaceae; genus Collinsella. The sequence continues at coordinate 1,080 of CABRZY010000205.1, read as the reverse complement.
AAATGCCCCGTTTGTGGCCTCGATATCGTGTACGACGCCGGCGACGAGGGATAGGTGATGCGGAGGAGCTGACTGTGAAGGCCTCTCCGTCCCTACAAATAAATCCCCTCACCGAGCTGCTTGTGGAACTCGGCGTGATGGTCGCGTGCCCAGGTAAAGAGCGCCTGGTCAAAGTCGGTACGCGTGGCCGGGACGCCAAAGACGCCGGCAACTTCGACGCGCACAAACTCCAGTGCCGGCAGCTTGTTGATGGCAGTGAGGGCAAACGGGGACGAGGGCTCCTCGAACAGATAGCGGCTGCCTTGCAGCGCGTCGCAACTGGTGCACGTGTTGCCGAGCGACGGGGCTTTGGAGGCTCGCGCGCCTACGGGCTTGTAGCCGCAGCGCTTATGAAGATAGTCGCGGATCTCGCCCGGCACGCAGCCAAGAGCGGGCACGATGGCGAGTGCGTTGGCGTTGGCCGTGTCGATGGCAATGTGCCCGGCTTCGTTGGGCGCGTGCGCGATGGCGATGCTCTCGTCGTTATCGGCTCGATAGGGAATGCCGAAGGCCGCGACCGAGGTCTCTTTGTGACACTTCCAGCACTCGCGCTTGCCCAGTACTAGATATATATACGGCGCAGAGGGGTCGGATCGGTCAATACCGGGCAGCCACTCGGCAAAGGGCTCGGGGTTGACGCCGCTGGGTACATACCAGATTTTCTTGGTCCGGTCCCATTTGGCGCCCAACGCCTTGGCTTCTTCTTTGTGCGAAAAGGGAACATCGAGCTCGGTGCGCATGGTGGCTCCTTGGTGCTGCAGGTGTAAGTGGCTCAAGGATACCGCAGGGCGCAGACATCGTGGCGTTTTGCCGAGAAGCTGTGGTGCGGACTGATTGGTTATACCGATGGATAGATCGGCAAGTAGATGGTCGGCTTTTGGCCAGTTGGGCGGTTGGAGCTGCCAGCGGATTTGGCGACATAAAACAAAACAGCCCAGAGGGCATAGCCTCTGAGCTGCGAACATTTGGTGGGCGTTAGAAGATTTGAACTTCTGACCTCTTCCGTGTCAGGGAAGCGCTCTCCCCCTGAGCTAAACGCCC
>CABRZY010000204.1 GCA_902475475.1 uncultured Collinsella sp. | reverse complement strand
AACACCGAGTCCATCGAGACCTCGGGTGCCGACGGCGCCAACCTCCATGCGCTTGGCCACGTAACCGGGGTGATAGAGTTCGTTGACCTGACCGGTGGCAAGGCCGATCTGGTTGCCGTAGCTGGAGTAGCCGGCGGCGGCAGTGGTCACGAGCTTGCGCTGCGGCAGCTTGCCCTCGAGCGTCTCGGAAACCGGGACGGTGGGGTCGCCGGCACCGGTGACGCGCATAGCCTGATACACATAGCTGCGGCCCGAGAGCGGGTCACGGATAGCGCCGCCCACGCAGGTGGCGGCACCGCCGAAGGGCTCGATCTCGGTCGGGTGGTTGTGGGTCTCGTTCTTAAAGAGGAACAGCCAGTCCTGGTCCTCGCCATCGACATCGACCTTCACCTTGACGGTACAGGCGTTGATCTCCTCGGACTCATCGACATCGGTCATTACGCCGGTCTTCTTAAGGTACTTAGCGCCGATGGTGCCCATGTCCATGAGGCAGACGGGCTTGGCGTCGCGGCCGAGTTCGTGGCGCATCTCCATGTAGCGGTCGAAGGCCTGCTGCACCACGGCGTCGTCGATCGTCACGTCATCCAGGACGGTGCCGAAGGTGGTGTGGCGGCAGTGGTCGGACCAATAGGTGTCGATCACGCGGATCTCGGTGATGGTGGGGTCGCGGTCCTCATCGCGGAAGTACTGCTGGCAGAAGGCGATGTCCGCCTCGTCCATGGCAAGGCCGCGCTCGGAAATAAAGGCGGCAAGGCCGGCCTCGTCGAGCTCGCGGAAGCCGTCGAGCACCTCGACGGGCTGGGGCTCGGGGGTCTCCATGTACAGCGTCTCGGGCAGGTCGAGCGAGGCGATGCGCGCCTCGACGGGGTTCACCACGTAGTGCTTGATGGCATCGATGGCGGCTTCGTCCAGAGCGCCCGAGATCATATAGACCTTGGCGGAGCGCACGGCGGGGCGCTCGCCCTGGCTGATGAGCTGCACGCACTCGCTGGCGGAGTCGGCGCGCTGGTCAAACTGGCCAGGCAGGAATTCGACGGCAAAGACGGCGCCATCGCTTGCGGGTAGCTCGTCGTAGGTCACATCGACCTGGGGCTCGCTAAAGACGGTCGGCACGCAGGAGCGGAAAAGCTCCTCGTCGATGCCCTCGACGTCGTAGCGGTTGATGATCCTCAGGGCCTCGATGCCCTTGATGCCGAGAATTTCGGTCAGCTCGCCCTTGAGCTGCTGAGCCTCGACGTCGAACCCGGGTTTCTTCTCCACGTAGATACGAGAGACCATTGGTTCCTGCCTTCCTGATCGGTTGGGCGTACGGTACGGTATGCGGCAGCGGTCGGTTTGCGGGGCAAGCCTCGCGGTCGCCTTGAGCCACATGTTTGTAAACCTCACTATGATACGACAGCTCGCGGCGCGTTGAGGACGGCGAGGGTGCTACAGTGAAGCGCAAACAAGAGAAAGGCATCACATGGCATTCGTTTCGCTCGCCATCATCGCACTCGTGGCCTTTGCGAGTCCTTTTATCGCCTCGGCGATTCCCGGAAAACCTGTTCCCGAGACGGTCTTTTTGCTCGTGCTCGGCGCGGTGCTGGGACCCCATATGCTCGGCGTCATCCATGTAGATGCTGAGGTCTCGCTTGTGTCCGAGCTGGGCCTGGCCTTTTTGTTCCTGCTTGCCGGCTTTGAGATCGACCCCAAGAGCATCACAGGCGTCGAGGGGCGCTACGGCTTGGCGACGTGGGTCGTCACGTTTGGTATCGCCTGGCTTGCCGTGCGCTTTACCCCGTGGTTCTCAGTCAGTCATTTCGACGGTATCGCCGTGACGCTTGCCCTCACTTCGACGGCGCTCGGCACGCTCGTGCCCATCATGCGTGAGCGCTCGCTCACTGGCACGCGTGTGGGCGACTCGATTCTCGCGTATGGCACCTGGGGCGAGCTCGGCCCTGTGCTCGCCATGTCGGTGCTGCTGTCTGCCCGCACTGGCATCCAAACGCTCGTAATCCTTGGCTTGTTTGCGGTGGTTTGCGTGTTGCTGGCCGTGGTCCCGAGCCGCTCCAAGCGCGTCGGCAGCCGCTTCTTTGCGTTTGTCGAGGAACGCGCCGATACCACGTCGCAGACCTTCGTGCGCCTGACGGTGCTCATCCTGGTCACACTCGTGGCGTTCTCGGCCGTCTTTGATCTCGACATCGTGTTGGGTTCTTTTGCCGCCGGCTTTGTCCTGCGCTACATCATCCCCGAGGGCAACCATACGCTCGAGACCAAGCTCGACGGCCTGGCCTACGGCTTTTTGATTCCGGTGTTCTTTACTGTATCGGGCGCAAAGATCGACCTGACGGCCGTGGCGTCGCGCCCCGGGCTGCTCGCAGGCTTTATCGTGGCGTTGCTGATCATTCGCGCCGTGCCCATTCTCATCTCTATGAGCATTTGTCCTGCGACGCGCGATGTGTCGGCGTATGGTCGCATTACCGTGGCCCTGTACTGCACCACGGCGCTGCCGATCATCGTTGCCGTTACGAGCGTTGCCGTCAACGCGGGCGCTCTGTCGCAAGACATCGCGTCGGTTATGGTTGCCGCCGGTGCCATCACGGTGTTCTTGATGCCGCTGCTCGCGCAGCTCTTCTACCGCGTGGTGGATGCTGCGCCGGTTGCCGCCGTGGCAGAGGTTGCCGAGCATCCATCCGATGCGCTCGACATCCTGCGCGCCCACCACGACCTAGCGAGCTTGCTCGCGCGCGAGCATGAGCTGCTGACTTCGCATGGCCATGGTCGCGTATTCGAGGGCCTGCCTACGCTCGATACGATTGCCGAGCGTCTTTCCGCCGAGGCGGCGAGCGGCCACATCGATGCCCGCATCGTGGATGCGGCGCGCCTGCTTGCCGACAAGAATGGAGACGAGGTCGACCCGTCCGAGCTAACTCCGAGCGAGCGTCGCCGCCTGGAGCGCGCCAAGCTCGCCGTGCGCGAATACCGCCGCCGCATGCTGGAGCTCTATGCGCGCGATGAAGCCCAGGACGACGACGGCAGGTAGCAAGGAATGTCGGGATACGGGTTCCGTCCAAATAATTGAAGGCGCAGGTCGAGGACGGCAAG
>CABRZY010000203.1 GCA_902475475.1 uncultured Collinsella sp. | reverse complement strand
GACTGCTTGCGGGCGAAAAAGTGGAACTCACTTATCGGTCGATGATTTCAATCCTGCGGCTAGCCGATGTTCTTCGCAAATAAATGAGGCTTCCATGGCCATGTGGCAGCTTGTCTCACCGATGGGTGGGAGCCGAGTACTTTTCGGACGATTTGCTTGACCTCGGCGTAGTCTTGGACGGGATCTGCCGGATCATCGAAATCCTCGACGAGATATTTCAAAGCGGCACCTTCTTAAACGGCAAACGTGACAGCGGTCCTCCCTGAATTCTATAAAATCACGGCCTGACTTGGGCGGCGAATTGGCGGAGCTCGTCATCGTCCATATCGTCGAAGTGCGGCAACTACGCCAGCGCGGCCCTCTGCTCCATCAGGTACCTACCGCTCGGAGACCTGCGAATCGTACGCAAGATGTCCTCGGGGGCGAGGGCTGGGAAATCCATGCCCTCGGGAGCGGCCAAAGAGATGGATTCACCTGCCCCTCCCATGTGTTGGGACCTCATTCAGGGCATCGGCTGCATCCGGCCTTTCGCATTCGCCGCCCGGCCCTCCGGTCCCGCCCGGCCGACGGGTTTCCCGTCTATGGCAAGACGATTGCACTTATATATAAGTGCATTCCCGGATTGGGAATATGTTTCGGCATACGCCGCCACAGGTCTACATCCGCAGCGCACTACACCGCTACGCGGCTACACGCCTACGGGGCTACACGCCGCCGCCCAACCGAACGGCGGGAGGGCCGCCCATGGGCGCCCTCGGGCCATGCTCCCATTTTTGAGAGAGGTGCCGTCGGGGCCTCCCGAAAGCCGTCTGCATCTGCAGGCCTTTATTCGAAATCGGGCGGCGCGGCTGAAAATCCCCGGCCTGAACCGCGAGGCCTCACCTGCATTCCCGCTGACTCTTTGCGTAAACATAAAAAGAAGGGCACGGGCGTCCGCGCTCGCGGAAACCCGTGCCGCATTTGCGTCACCGAGAAGACCGGGTAGAATCTATCTCAACGCGATTCCACATTCCCGTACTTGCACTACGGAATTGGGAAAGCGCATGTATCAGCCTCTACTCGACCACGGTCGCCTCGGTCGGGATGGCCCCCAGCACTGCCGCGTACTCGGTGGGGTAGAGGCGGCTGATGGTCTGGACGTCGCGGATGAGGACGTTGCGGTCGTCGGGCTCGGAGATGCCGTAGCCGAACGCCTCGAGCGTCTCGATCGCCTCGCGGATCTTCTGCTGGAACATGGGGCCGGGGTCCACCCTCAGGCCGAGGTAGCCGCGCCACAGGCTCGGCGACACGCGCAGCATGTTCTGGATCTTGGACATCGGCTCGATGTCGGCGTAGACGTTGAGCGTGACCATGGCGTCCTTGTGCCCGAGGATCGACTGCAGCGCCTTGATGTCGCCGCCGTGGCGGATCCACTGCGTCGCGAAGGTGTGGCGCAGGCCGTGGAACGTGATCAGCTCGTCGTTAGTGCCCATGAGGCCGTTGGTCTCCGAGAACGTCTTGAACGCCCTGCGGATGTAGCTGGTGGTGGCGAAGGAGCCGTCCGGCCGCGACACGACGTATCTGTCCACGAGGTCGCGCGTGCCGAGGGTCGACGCCTCCCGGAGCCTCCGAGTATCGATCTCATGGATCTCCTTCAGGAAGGGGAGCAGGCCCACCGGGTCGATGGGGATCGTCCTCAGGTCGTGGTTCTTGGTGTCCTTGATGAAGGAGCCCCTGTCCTTGACGTAGGCCACGGAGTGCCTGACCGTGATGAGCCCCGACTCGAAGTCGACGTCACACCAGCGCAGGCCGCAGACCTCGCCGATGCGCATCCCGGTGTGCAGGGCGAGCACGACCGCCCGCCTGAAGGTCGAGTCCGGCATCATCGAGGTCACCGAGTTGAGCTTCGGCACGAGGTCGGAGCGCAGCGCGTTCCTGGGCCTGGCGATGACCCTGGGCGCGAGGGCGCCGTCGAACGGGTTCCTCCCGATCGTGTCGTTGCTGAGCTTCAGCAGGACGGCGTAGAGCCGCTTGCCGAGCTTGAATGACTTGTTGAGCGTGTCCGGCGCCGTGCCCAGGGCGATCCTGCGCCTCGACCACGCGTTGACGTCGTCGGTCGTCACCTCGTTCACGGGGACCAGACCCAGCTCGTCTCGCTCGATGTGCAGGGCGCTGTAGTGGTAGTCGTCGCGGGTCGTCGGGGTGATCCTGTTCATCTCCAGGCAGAAGGCGATGAACTTCTCGAGCGCCTCGGAAAGCGGCAGCGCGGCGTAGTCATCCCGCTGTTCGGCGGGAAGCCCGGCGCCGATAGCGGCCCTCGCCTCCTCGGCCTCGGCGAGTTCCAGCTCGACCTCCGACCTGAATTCCGCGAGGACGCGCATCGCCGCCGCCTTTCCCCGCGCGCTCTGCTTCAGGCAGGGCACGCGGGTGTTCCTGGTCCTCTGGACCTTCTTCCCGGTCATCTCGTCGGCCACCGTCACGACAGCCTGCCATTTGCCCTTGTTCTTCCTCACGCCGCCGGCTCCGCATACGCGTAAGGTTTTATTGCTGCATTTCTCGTTCTGCATGTCTGCTCCTAAATCCGCAGTTGATTAGAAACAGGCGGGCCCACCTGCGGGAACCCAGAGAGACGACGATTCGGGGCTCCCACCCCCGTTGATTAAATCATCGGCTGCACCGCGCTCCTCGAAGCCGAAAATATGCTATCTGGACAGACCGCGCTGAGCTGGTAAAATTTGCAAATGCGGAAATGCGCTACTTGCGCTATCTGCGCGTGTTTTAACAAAATAAGCACAGGTCAGGGTCATTCTGACCTCGCTGGGGGTCAAGGGGTCGCTGGTTCGAATCCAGTCGTCCTGCCCAGAAGTTTGCAGGTCAGGCACCTAGTGCCTGACCTTTTTTGTTAAGAATCAACGGCTTTATTAATCGATACTTTCGCTTAACAAAAACTTGTACGTCATCCTCCAAAAACGACAATTTATGACATGTTTGGAGGCTGACGTACACAAAAACGGCACATTCACGTTGCGACAGCGCCCTCCACATGTCTGGACTCTCTATGGCTGCGCTGGATAGACATCGCCGGAACGGGTATAGTATCGAAAGTTTTGTCGTTAACCA
>CABRZY010000202.1 GCA_902475475.1 uncultured Collinsella sp. | reverse complement strand
TACTCGTTGAACTCGTAGTCGAGCGAGGCATAGCCCTTGGTACGGCTCTTGAGCTGGTCAAAGAAGTCCAAGATGAGTTCGGCGAGCGGCATATCAAAGCGCATCTCGACCGATTTGCTCGTGAGATGGATCATGTCGGTCGTCACGCCGCGGTGCTCGATAGCGAGTTGCATGACGGCACCCGTATACTCGGGCGGACAGATAATCTTGGCCTTGAGGTAGGGTTCCTCGATACGCTCGATGCGCGTGGCCTCGGGAAGGTCCTGCGGGCTGCGGACATCGATCATCTCGCCGTCGGTCTTGTAGACGTGATAGTCGACCGAGGGACTCGTGGCAATGAGGTCCAAGTTGAACTCACGCTCCAGGCGTTCCTTGACGACTTCCATGTGCAGCAGGCCCAGGAAGCCCACGCGGAAGCCAAAGCCGAGCGCCACCGAGGTCTCGGGCTCCCACACCAACGACGGGTCGTTGACGTGCAGCTTATCGAGCGCGTCGCGCAGGTTCTCGTAGTCCTTGTTATCGATCGGGAACAGGCCCGTATAGACCATGGGCTTAGCCTCGCGGTAGCCGGGAAGCGGCTCGGGGCAGGGATTCGACGCCCACGTGAGGGTATCGCCCACGCGCACGGCCTCGGGGTCCTTCAGGCCCGTGACCACGTAGCCCACCTCGCCGACCGTCAGCGCATCAACCGGGGTCTCGGCAGGACGCTTAACACCCACGCCGTCGACCAAAAAGTCGCCCTCTGCCTGCATCATGCGCAGGGTATCGCCCTTTTTGATGGAGCCGTCAAAGACGCGCACCGTGGCGACGACGCCACGATACTCGTCGAAGTACGAATCCAGAATGAGTGCCTTGAGCGGCGCGTTCGCATCGCCCTTGGGCGGAGAGATCAAAAAGACAATGGACTCCAGCAGATCATGGATGCCCTCGCCGGTCTTGCCCGAGACACACACGGCATCATCGGCAGGAATCGCCAGGTCATCCTCGATCTCGGTCTTAACCTCATCGGGATGGGCCGAGGGCAGGTCGATCTTGTTGATGGCCGGCACAATGTCCAGATTGGCGTTCATGGCGAGCGTCGCGTTGGAGACGGTCTGCGCCTCGACGCCCTGCGTGGCGTCGACAACGAGCACCGCGCCCTCACAGGCTGCCAGCGAGCGCGAGACCTCGTAGGTAAAGTCCACGTGGCCCGGCGTATCGATCAGATTGAACTGATATGTCTCGCCATCGTCGGCGTCATAGGACACGCGGACGGCATTGGACTTGATCGTGATGCCGCGCTCGCGCTCGATATCCATGGTGTCGAGCAGCTGCGACTCCATGTCGCGTTCGTCGACGGTATGGGTGAGCTCGAGGATGCGATCGCTGATCGTGGACTTGCCATGGTCGATGTGCGCAACGATTGAGAAGTTGCGGATGTGGGAAATGTCAATTGAAGTATTCATGCGGACTATCTTACCCGAGCGGTACAAAAAATGGAGCCTGTTCCATAAAACAGGCTCCATTTATGCGCGTAATCTGTGTGATGTGAAATTTACAACTTAGGCGTTGATGCTGTTCACGAGCTTGGCAAGACCGGACTTGCGGTTGGAAGCCTGGTTCTTGTGGATAACATGCTTGGCGGCAGCCATGTCGAGACGCTTGGTGACGGTCTTGAGGGCAGCCTGGGCCTTCTCGGCGTCGCCCTCGGCGACGGCGGACTGGACGTGCTTGGTCAGCGTCTTGAGCTCGGACTTGACAGCCTTGTTACGCATGCGAGCTGCCTCATTGGTGCGGATACGCTTCTTCTGAGACTTGATGTTTGCCACTTCTGGAGTTCCTTTCGAGTTCCTTGCAAAAAATGTATGACACCTCTGAGACACGGTGAGGTCATGCAAGCGCCTACTATAGCACGCTCCCCCTCAAAGGGATAGAACGAATTTGTCAAATAGGCAGGTATCATCACGATTTTCTCAAGATGTTCGTAATCCAGAGCAAAAGCGCGGTCTCAGAATCGGCCGAACCCTTGAGCGCGAGCTCCACATCAACGGCACCCTCGAGCGCTGCAACGAGCTCTGCCATCGAAAAGCGACGTGCCCAGGTCAGGTGATTCTTGACCTGCCAGGACTGGAGCTTGAGCGTTGCGGTCAGCTCACGACCCTGTCCGCGCGCATCGAGCGCCTTGGCAACGATAAGCTCGCGAATGCGGCCGCACAGCAATGTGTACGTCCACACGTAACTCTTGGCGGGCATTAGATTGAAGAGCTCGAGCGAACGGCGCATGTCACGGGCCGAGACCGCATTGAGAAAGTCCCAGGGTTGAAGCTCGGCCGTACGTACAATCCAGCGCTCAACGTCGGCAAGCTCAATCTGGGGCGCCTCGACCATCTGGGCAAGCTTAGCCAAGTCGTTATCGAGCATGCGGGTGTTCTCGCCCGAGCGCGAAACGAGCTCCTCGGCGGCCGCCGTCGAGATGGACTTTCCGTGCTGCGTCGCCATCTGCTGCACGCGGCGCGGGAGCTCCCAGCGCTTGGTGCCCGAGCAATCGACGATAGCCTTCTTGTCGATCTTGGCGATCGCCTTATACAGGCGCGTGTTCTTGGCAAGCGAGTCGGCGATGATGAGGCAGACCGTCGTGGGGCTGGGACTCGCCAGATAGTCGACAAGCGGCTCGGAGATCGCTTTGGCGAGTTTTGAGCAGCCGTCAAGGATTACCAGGCGAAACTCGCTGCCCATGGGAAAGGTGTTGAGCGATCCGATAATCGAATCGATATCGGGGTCTTTGGTCATGTCGCGCTCGTCGAGGTTGAACTCGACCATGCCCGTCTTTTCCAGACGCGCTTTCATACGCGAGACGGCGTGATCGCGCTTGACTCCGTCGGTACCGACGATCAGATATGCCGGCAGCAGACCGATTTCGGACATTGCGCTCCCCTCCCGCAGGTCTTCGTATTCGTTCCGTGCCATTCTAGCCCAGGGGCCCACTACACGCCAACGACGTCGTCACGGTCGCTGGCATCGCATCGCAAAGCCATTCTCAGTCGGCGTGACGGTAATGTCGCCGTGTTCGATGGTGCACGCGAACACGCCGCCCGCTTCCTTAACGGCATCGATGCAAGCG
>CABRZY010000201.1 GCA_902475475.1 uncultured Collinsella sp. | reverse complement strand
GCGCGGGTCGGCGGTCAGGCCCAGCCGCTCACGTCCGAGCAGCTCGAAGCCGAGGTCGACGAGACCCTCGGCGCCCTCAAGCAGCGTGATAAGCTCGACAGCAGCCGCGAGGTCGCCCCGCTCGCGCCCGCCGAGGACGCCGTACACGTCGACTCCACCGCCCACACCATCGACGAGGTCGTCCACATTATCGAGGACCTCATCAACCAAAGGAGGTAGCCCATGCGCCTGTTTAAGCAGACGCCCGAGGATTATTACAACGCTTCTTATGCAGAGTTCCCCGTGCTCATCCGCGGCACCGTCGCCGTAGTCATGGCCATCCTTTGGGCCTTCTCCAAGCTCATGTGGCGCTGGAAGGTCGAGGACGCTGGCCTGCTGTTTGAGCGCCAGGAAGGCCGCGGCAGCGTGGTCATCTGCAACCACACCTCGATGGCCGAGCTCTTGGCCGTGGAGACGGCTCTGTTCTTTGGGGGTCGCCGCATTCGACCCATCTTTAAGTCCGAGTTCGCCAAGAGCAAGATTGTGCGCTGGGCCTTTAGCCGCGTTGGCGGCATCCCCGTGGAGCGTGGTACTGCCGATATGAAGTGCCTGCGCGCCGCCCAACATGCGCTGCAGCGCGGCGAGGACGTTCTGATCTTCCCCGAGGGCACGCGCATCCGCTCGCGCGAGATCAAGCCCGAGGTCCACGGCGGTTTTGCGCTCATCGCTCAGATGGGCAAGGCACCTGTGAACCCGCTCGCCATCTGCGGCTGGTCCGATATCACGCCCGCGGGCAAAAAGATTATGCGTCCCAAGAAGTGCTGGATCCGCGCCGGCAAGGCCGTCTCGCTTTCCGACGCACCGGCCGGGCTTAAGCGCACGGAGCGCCTGGAATGGTTTGAGTCCGAGGCCATGAACCGCGTCTACGCCATGCGAGACGAGCTGTGCGCCGAGCATCCGGGCAGGTTCTAGCCATGAGCGAGAACGTGACGAACACCGCCGCGACTGCGTCCAACCAGGCAACCGCGCCTACCATCGAGATCGCCGCTCACGCCGGAACCTGCTACGGCGTGCAGCGCGCGCTCGACATGGCACTGGCCGCCGCGCCGCAGGCAGGGGAGTGCACACAGGTCCATACCTTGGGTCCGCTTATCCATAACCCCATCGTGGTACGCGAGCTCGCTGAGGCAGGCGTCGGTCTGGCCGAAACCCTGGACGACGCCACATCGGGAACCGTGATCATCCGCGCCCACGGCGTGGTGCCGCAGGTGATCAATGCCGCTCGCGAGCGTGGCCTTAACGTCGTCGACGCCACCTGCCCTTACGTGAAGAAGGTCCATATGGCAGCCGAGCGCCTGGTGCGCGAGGGCTACCGCGTGGTGGTCGTAGGCGAGCCAGGTCACCCCGAGGTCGAAGGTATTCTGGGCCACGCCGGCAATGATGCGCAGGTCGTGAGCTGTGCCGCCGACGCCAACGCCTTGTCGCTCAAGGGCAAGATAGGCCTCGTCGTGCAGACCACCCAGACCGCGCAGAACCTCGCCGAGGTCGTGGCCGCCATCACCCCGCGCGTGCAGGAGCTGCGTGTGATCAACACCATCTGCGCCGCCACGAGTGAGCGTCAACAGGCAGCAGCCACACTTGCCAACCGCTGCGACTGCATGGTCGTCGTGGGCGGCAAGAACTCGGGCAACACCCGCCGCCTGGCGCAAATTTGCGCAGACGCCTGCGAGCGCACGTATCACATCGAGGAAACTTCCGAGCTCCAGGCCGCGTGGTTTACCGACGCTCACCACATCGGCATCACTGCCGGAGCCTCCACCCCACAAGAACACATCGAACGCGCCGTCACGCGCATCAAGGAGCTTTGCCGCTAACCATGGACCAGACCGTACCCGCATACGCCGCCGAGGTGGCCGATTACGGGCGCAGCCGCGACCCCGAGCCGGGTGAAGGCGCGCTCGTTAAGAACGTGCGTCCCGAGTCGCCCGCATGGGATGTGGGTATCGAGCCGGGCATGCGCGTGCTCACGGTCAACGGCGAGCAGCTCACCGACATGATCGTGTGGCTCTGGGAGGCCGACGACGATACCGTCGAGCTGGAGGTTTTCGATCCGCGCGACAACACCGTCACGCCCGTCGAGCTCGACCGCTTTCCCGGCGAGGACTGGGGTTTTGAGTTCGATGGCCCCATCTTCGACGGCATGCGTACCTGCGTAAACGCCTGCGTGTTCTGCTTTATGACCATGTTGCCCAAGGGCGGCCGCTCCACGCTCTATATTCGCGACGACGACTACCGCCTGAGCTTTTTGCAGGGCAACTTCGTCACGCTCACGAACCTCACCGACGAGGACGTGCAAAACGTCATCCAACGCAACATGAGCCCTATGAACGTGTCGGTCCATGCCGTGAGCCCCGACGTCCGCCGTCGTATGATGGGCCGCAACGCCCAGCGCGGCATGGACGTACTCGAGGCCATCATGGCCGCCGGCATCGAGATTCACGCGCAGATCGTGTTGTGCCCCGGCATGAACGACGGCGAGGAGCTGGAAAAGACCCTGCGCTTTTGCGAGGAGCACGAGCAAATCACAAGCCTGGGCATTGTGCCGCTCGGTTTTACCAAGCATCAGAACCGCTTTAGCTGGTCATACAGCGACAAGCCCGAACTGGCGCGCGAGACCATTGCCATGATCCGTCCCTACCAGGACCGCGCCTTCGAGCGTTTTGGCCGCCACACCTTCCAGATGAGCGACGAGTTCTACCTGGACGCCGGCATCGATCCGCCCGAGGCGGACTTTTACGACGGCTATCCGCAGTACTACGACGGTATCGGCATGATCCGCTCATACCTAGACGAGACGGACGATGTGCTTGCCGCCGATGCCGAGCGACTGGCCCGCGTCCGCGAGGCCATCGCCGCTCGCAGCCAGCACCTGCTGTGCCTCTCGGGCGCCAGCGCACGCGACACCGTGGCACGTTTCGTGGAATCGCCGCAGGGGCTCTCCGGCACCGTCACGGCCATCAAGAATCGCTACTTTGGCGGCAACGTGGACGTGACCGGCCTCATCGTCGCCTGCGACATTCTGGAACAGCTGCCGCCGGACCTCTCGGGGGTTATGCTCTTTGT
>CABRZY010000200.1 GCA_902475475.1 uncultured Collinsella sp. | reverse complement strand
CTTGAGCCATCCCGCCGCAAGGGAACCTTTCCCCTGCGGCGGCCTTCATCTTCGTCTATGACCGGCGGCCGATCTCACAACAGTTAGCGTTGCGACCCCGGCACCTCGTCCTCATCGTCGCGGCAAAGAACCACGCCTGCGCTTCCCAGCAGCGTGGCCGCGATCAGCGCGCCGACCACGATAGGAGCAGCCCCGCATGTCCCCTGCATGTCCGCGACGAGCGCGGCCGTGGGACCAAGGCAGCCAAGCATCAACGCGACGGCGGCAACGGCAATATCTCGAGCATTCACAAGACCACTTCCTCCAAGAGAAAGACCTTATTTCTCAAGAACCAGTGTGCCCCGCATCCATACGCCCAGCGTACCGCCACGGTAAAGGCTCTGTTAACTCAAACGCATACATAGAACGGACGTCCTTACGTTGCCCTAAAGCTCGGTAAAGACGCCCGTCCGCCAAATATCCGTGATGCAGAAAAATTACCAGCCAGTGTAGTAGTCGGTGGTTCCGGCTGCGCAGCCGGAGTCATAGACCTTGCACTCGCCCTTGGAACCGGTAAACGTGGAGCCTTGGGCCTTATCGCCCGCGGCCACGACGTAGTAACCATCGGAATCGCGCCAAAAGCCCTCGGAATCCTGCGTCCATTCGCCCGTGCGGTGGTGATACAACACGTTGCTGCTGTAATAAGTCTCGCGGCGGCCGTTATAGTTATTGACGCCGCTCGAGCGCGTCAGACCCGAGCCGTTCGCGTAATACGCAGCAGTCACGTAAGACGAGCCGGAGCCGACGTTGTAATACGAAGCCTGAACGGCCTCAGCGGCCTCGGCTTCGGCTGCGGCGGCCTCGAGCGCCTCGTGCCTGGCATCCTCGAGCGTGGACCGAAGCTCGTCGAGCTCGGTCGACTTGGCGTCGACCTCCTCCATCGTCAAAAGACTGCCCGCACCATCGATACAACCTTGTAGTACAGCGCGCTCGTCATCGGTAGCATAGTCGCCATACATATTCATAATGATCTGAGCGCGCATCTCCAGGGAATCGCGCTTTGCCCCCATCGAGGCGTTCCACTCCTGCATAGAGCCATAACCGTCGCCGCGGTAGTCGACAGGCTGCATCAGCGTCGCCTCGGACGGCGTGGATCCGACCGTATCGGATAGTGTTGCCGCGTGGGCATCAGTTGCGCCGGCGCCCGTCAAAAGTGCCACGGTCAGAGCGGCGGAAAGGGCGGCGGCTTTCGGTTTTCGTGAATCAATCCTCATGTAGCTGGAAACCTCCGTAGTGCGTTTTTGCTGCGTTTGAGCTGTGTGATTCGATCGCGCTGCATAGTACCCCGAGCAAATCGCGACCTGCGGTTTTACTCAAAAGGCGCACGTCAATTGCGTAAAACTCACATCCTCTCAACAGGAGTTTTCCACAACTCGAATGCATAAAGCGTGCCAAAAACCCTGTTTTTGCACCCTCTCTATGCAAAAAAGGCGCCGGTGCGACCATTGTTCGCACAGGCACCTTGAGCAGGCATTTAATGCAGTTATACCATCGAGTCGCAAGGGGTCCTTGCACAAGTCGCCTTACTCGTCCAGCGCGGCGAAGGCCTGCTTCAGATCCCAAATGATGTCCTCGGCGTTCTCGGTACCGATGGAAAGACGGATCGTGGAGGGCGTGATGTTCTGCTCGGCGAGCTCCTCGGCAGAGAGCTGGGAGTGCGTGGTGGTAGCCGGGTGCACGACGAGCGACTTGACGTCGGCCACGTTGGCGAGCAGCGAGAACACCTGCAGATGATCGATGAACTCCCAAGCTGCCTCCTGGCCACCCTTAATCTCAAAGGTAAAGATCGAGGCACCGCCGTTGGGGAAGTACTTCTGGTACAGCTCATGGTCGGGATGCTCGGGCAGGCTCGGGTGGTTCACCTTGGCGACGTGGCTGTCACCGGTCAGGAACTCAACGGCCTTCTTGGTGTTCTCGACATGACGGTCAACGCGCAGCGACAGAGTCTCGGTGCCCTGGAGCAGGACCCAGGCGTTGAACGGGCTGATGCAGGCGCCCTCGTCACGCAGCAGGATAGCGCGGACATAGGTTGCAAAGGCGGCGGGACCGGCAGCCTCGGCAAACGAAACACCGTGGTAGGAGGGGTTGGGCTCAGCAATCTGGGCGTACTTTCCGCTCGCCTTCCAGTCGAAGTTACCGCCGTCGACGATCACACCGCCCAGCGAGGTGCCGTGGCCGCCGATAAACTTGGTTGCGGAGTGGACGACGATGTTGGCACCATGTTCCAGCGGACGGAACAGATACGGGGTGCCGAAGGTGTTGTCGACGACAACCGGCAGACCGTGCTTCTTGGCGATCTCGGAGATGGCGTCGATGTTGGGGATGTCGGAGTTGGGGTTGCCGAGCGTCTCGAGATAGATGACCGTGGTGTTGTCCTTGATGGCACCCTCGACCTCTTCCAGGTTATGGGCATCGACAAACGTGGTCTCGACGCCAAACTGGGAGAGCGTATGCTCCAGCAGGTTGTAGGAGCCACCGTAGATGGTCTTCTGAGCCACCACGTGGTCACCGGCCTGGGCAAGAGCCTGCAGGGTATAGGTGATGGCAGCAGCGCCGGAGGCGACGGCAAGACCTGCCACGCCACCCTCGAGGGCGGCGATACGGTCCTCAAAGACGCCCTGGGTGGAGTTGGTCAGACGGCCGTAGATGTTACCGGCGTCGGCAAGACCAAAGCGGTCGGCGGCGTGCTGGGAGTTGCGGAACACATAGCTCGTGGTCTGGTAGATAGGCACGGCACGGGAGTCGGATGCAGGATCGGCGCTCTCCTGGCCAACGTGAAGCTGCAGGGTGTCGAAACCAAAGGTGTGCTCGGGGTTGTTGATGAACTGGCTCATGATGATCTCCTTGATCGAATATAAGTAATAAGAGTAAGAGAAGTAAGTGCTGTCTCCTGATCACGCCGACGGGCGCAAACAGGAGCCCGGCATTCGTCTTGGTAAGCAATTCATATGCGGGCCTCCTTTCGCATCCCGGTTCCGTGGTCGGCTTAATTACCTACCGCCTTTGTGTGTTTTGAATAGTACGAGCATTGTTTCCCTCGGTCAATCACTTAAAAGCGCTAAC
>CABRZY010000199.1 GCA_902475475.1 uncultured Collinsella sp. | reverse complement strand
TCGGCAACCATGTCATCGACATTGGCCTTGGCCTGCTCGACCATGTCCTGGTAGCCATTCTTGATGCGCATGCCGCACGCAATGCCCTGCACGCAGGCGTTCTTGACCGGAGCGCTGGTAAGCAGCTTGATGCCGGCCGTGCCAAGCAGAAAACCGCCACCGACAAGCAGGGTGTTAAACGTCGACTTCTTCATGTTGCTTCTCCCTTTTGCCGCATTAGACACGGCACGGTGCCTCAGCACCCGAGTAAACAAGTTTGCTCGAGCACACTTTTGAAAATAGTTTAGTTTATCTAACTATTAAGTTCAACAAAGGTTAACTTTTTGGAAATCTTGGTGCGCGATGTGACCAAGGGACCGTCCCCGCTTCACATCCACAAAAAATGAGGGCGCCAACGGCGCCCTCATTCACCAAATTCCATTCAGCCCCACCTGACCCGAACGGCCGAGTCGTCACGGAACCGAGGAGCCGGGCGCAGGGCCTTGCCTCTCAATGAGTTCCGCACGAACAGGAGGCGCCAGTGGCGCCTCCGTCGTGAGTCAGGACTGTCCGAAATTGAGAGGCAAGGCCCTGCGCCCGGCCCCTCGGTTCCCGCTTACGAGAGCGACGTTCTCAGCAACTCGTTGAAGAGCTTCGGGTTGCCCTTGCCGCGGCTCGCCTTCATGCACTGGCCCACCAAAAAGCCGATGACCTTCTGGTTGCCGTCACGATACTGCTGCGCCTGATCGGCACAGTTTGCCAGCACCTCGTCCACGATCGGCTGCAGCGCGCCGGCATCGCTCACCTGACGCATACCGCGCTCGTCGACGATCTTGTTGGGGTCGTCGCCGGTCTGGGCCATGGCCTCAAAGACCTCGTGCGCCTGGTTGGAGCTGATGGCATCGGTCGCCAGCAGCTTGGCAAGAGCTGCCACCTGAGCCGGCGCGATGCCGGACTCGGCGAGCGACACGCCCGCGCCCTTAAGGTAGGCGATCATCTCGTTCACCAGCAAATTTGCGACCGTCTGAGCCTCCTTGCCAGCCATACCGGCAGCAGCGGCCTCAAAGAACTCGGCAAACTCGGGGTCGCCGGCAATCTGCTCGGCATCCGCCGCCTTAATGCCAAAGTCGGCCTCAAAACGGACGCGCTTGGCATCGGGCAGCTCGGGGATCTCGCCACGGCAACGGTCGATGAACTCGTCGTCCAGATAGAACGGCGCCAGGTCGGGATCGGGGAACAGACGATAGTCGTCGGCCGTTTCCTTCACACGCATGACAACGGTACGCTTGCGGCTAGGCTCCCAGTGGCGGGTCTCCTGGTAGATAATGCCGCCCTCCTCGAGCACCTCGGCCTGGCGGCAAATCTCGTAGGCGAGGCCATCGTGCAGGCTCTTAAACGAGTTGAGGTTCTTGAGCTCGGTCTTGGTGCCCAGCTTGGTCTCGCCGCGGCGGCGCAGCGACACGTTGCCGTCGCAGCGCATGGAACCCTTCTCCATGGAGCAGTCCGAAATGCCCAGCGTCACAAAAATGCGACGGAGCTTTTCCATAAACAGGCGCGCTTCCTCGGGCGTGCGCAGATCGGGCTCGGTGACGAGCTCGATGAGCGGCGTGCCGCAGCGGTTGTAGTCGACGAGCGACTCGGTCGCGGCGGTAATGCGGCCCTCGGCACCGCCCACGTGCACCATCTTGGCGGCGTCCTCCTCCATGTGGATGCGCAGGATGCGGATGGGCACCGTGTAGGAACCGTCCTCGCGACGCTCGGGCATCTGCAGGTTGGACGCATCGTAGCTGGCCAGGTGACCGGCGCGCTGGTTGCCCTCGCGCATGGTCGACGTCATGGACGTGGACAGGCCCTCGGCGTTGGCCGAAGCGCTCGCCAGGCTCTGGGCCTCGGCCTCGCCAAATGCGCAGTCGGGGCGCTCGGCGGCGCCGCGACCGGTCACGTCAAGATTCAGGTGACCGTACATGGCAAAGGCGACCGGACCCTGCGTGGTCTGGAAGTTCTTGGCCATGTCAGGATAGAAGTAGTGCTTGCGGTAGAACATCGAGTGGCGCTGAATCTCGCAGTTGGTGGCAAGACCGGCCTTGACGATGCTCTCGACGGCGCGCTTGTTGGGCACCGGCAGGGCGCCGGGCAGGCCCAGGCACACCGGGCACACGTTGGCGTTGGGCTCGTCATCGTGGCTGAGCTTGCAGTTGCAGAACATCTTGGTATCGAGTGCGGTGAGCTCGGTATGGATCTCCAGGCCGATCACGGCCTCCCAATCCTGCAGGACCTCGGAAAGCTCCTTCATTACAGCTCGCCTCCCTTCCCGGCAAAATCGGGCGCGACGGAAAGCGAGGGCGCACCCGTGACGGCATCGGCAAAGCCGCGCTCCAGGGCGCGGGCAAACGTGAGCAGTTGACGGTCCTTAAAGGCCGGACCCACCAGCTGGGCAGAAACAGGCAGCTGAGTATCCTCGCCCAGGCCCAGCGGCACCGAGATACCGCCGTTGCCGCAAATGTTGAGCGAGATGGTGTACAGGTCGGAGAGGTACATCTGCGTGGGGTCGCTGATCTCGCCAAACTTAAAGGCCGTGCGCGGCGAGGCGGACATAAGAATGGTATCCACCTTGGCATACGCGGCGTCGTAGTCCTGCGTGATGAGCGTGCGGGCCTTTTGCGCGGCGTAGTAGTACTTGTCGTACACGCCCGAGCTCAGCAGGTAGGCGCCGAGCATCTGACGGCGCTTGGCCTCGGCGCCAAAGCCGTGGGCGCGCGAGAGCGAGCTCTGGTCGGACAGGTTGGCGCAGCCCTCCTCCTGATAGCCGTAGCGAATGCCGTCAAAGCGGGCCAGGTTGGAGAACGCCTCGGCCGGGCCGATGACGTAGTAGGCGGCGATGGCGGCGTCCAGGTGCGGCAGGTCGACCTCGACCAGCTCGGCACCCTGGTTCTGCAGCTCCTGGGCGGCGCGCTGAACAGCAGCCTTGACCTCGGGCGTCAGACCATCGGCCTCCATAAACGCGGGGATGATGCCCACGCGCTTGCCCTCGATGCTGTCGTTGAGATGCTCGGTAAAGTCGACGGCGCAATCCTGGCTGGTGCAGTCGTACGGATCGTGGCCCGCGCCGGTAAGCGCGTTCATGGCCAGCGCGACATCCTCGACCGTGCGGCCAAAGGGGCCCACCTGGTCGAGCGACGAGCCA
>CABRZY010000198.1 GCA_902475475.1 uncultured Collinsella sp. | reverse complement strand
CCCGAGCTAGGGGAGTGATCGTTATGGACAAAACTGCGTTCTTTACCATGCCGAGCGGTCTGTACGTGGTGAGCGCTGTGGCAGACGGGTTGCGCGCCGGCTGCGTCATCAACACTGCGGTGCAGGTGACGTCCATGCCGCCGCGTATTTCGGTTGCCGTGAACAAGGACAATGTCACCTCGGGCGTCATCGCCTCGGCCAAAGCGTTCGCGCTGACCGTGATCGATCAGGCCACCGACATGCTCTACATCGGTAACTTTGGGTTCCGCACCAGCAGCGATTATGACAAGTTTGCCAAATACGAGACCCGCGAGACGGCTCTGGGCATGCCCTATGTGCCTGAGCACGCGGCGGCCCTGTTTAGCTGCCGTTTGATCGACACTGTGGATGTGGGCACGCATCTGCTGTTTATTGGCGAGGTCGAGGATGCCGAGCGCCTGAGCGACGAGACGCCGCTGACGTACGACTACTATCACAAGGTGCTAAAGGGCAAGACGCCGCCCAAAGCCTCGTCGTATCAAGGCTAGAAATGTTCTAAAAATACTTGCATTATATTATTGAGAATATATACTAATAAGTAAGTACACCAGCAGTCACGTTCGAGAGGAGAACATCATGGCTGAGGAGAAGAAGACGTATAAGTTTGTGTGCACCGTTTGCGGTTACGAGGTTGAGGTCGACACGCCCGAGCTGCCCGAGGACTACGTGTGCCCGGTGTGCGGCGTCGGTCCCGATCAGTTTGAGCTCGTCGAGGAGTAACTCGCAGGCACACGGCGAAAGCCGAACATAGCTCTGTCCAAGGGTCCCGGTCGAATTCTCGGCCGGGACCCTTTTGATTTATCTGACGGTTTAAAACGGTCTCACGTGTTACAGATTAAGACGTTATATCTGGACAGTCACGCCATCCCAATTACATCCCCGTTAGCAGCACGATGTCGAGAATCGTCACGATGACGCCGATCCCTACGAGCAGCGCGTTGAGCGGGCGCGAGTTGGCGTATTTGCCCATAACGCGGGCTGAGCTGGTGAGCCGTATGAGCACAAAGACCGTAATCGGCAGCTGAAGCGACAGCAGCGCCTGACTCCAAATGAGACCCTCAAAAGGATTCGGGACGACCAGGCACGCCGCCACTGCGCCGACGAAACAGGTCGTCACTCCAATCGAGGAATGTCGGTCGTGGATGTCGTATTCCTCGTCGAACATGCCCGCGGTGATGGTGCCCGCCGCCATGCCCGCCGTCACGCTGCTCGATAGGCCCGCAAACAGCAGCGCCACCGCAAAGATGGTCGAGCTCGCCGGACCCAAGATGGGGGAGAGCGTGGCCGCTGCGACGGCGAGGTCGTCTACGACAATGCCGTGCGCAAAGAAGGTCGTTGCGGCCAGGATGACCATGGCCGAGTTGATTGCCCAGCCCACGCCCATCGAAAAGAGCGTGTCGAAGAGCTCGTAGCGCAGACGTTCTTCGATAACTTGCTCGCCTTGGCCTTCGAAGTGCATGGATTGGATGACCTCGGAGTGCAGGAAGAGGTTGTGGGGCATAACGACCGCCCCCAGGACACTCACGATAATCGCGGCCGAGCCGGTGGGCATACTGGGCGTGATCCAGCTTGCGGCGGCCTGCGGCCAGTCGACCTTGACCAGCGCAAGCTCGGCCAAAAACGAGAGTCCTACCACGCCTACGAAGGCGATGATCCATCGCTCGGCGCGCTTGTAGGAGCTCGTCATGAGCATCGCCATCGATACTGCCGCCACGATGACGCAGCCCGCGCGCACGGGCAGCCCAAAGAGCATTTGGAGCGCGATCGCGCCACCCAGGACTTCGGCCATGGCGGTGGCGATCGTAGCGAGATAGGCGCTGACGAGTACCGTGCGTCCCACGATGCGGGGGAGAAAGCGGGTCGTGGCTTCGGCGAGGCAGGCGCCCGTGGCGATACCCAGGTGCGCCGCGTTGTGCTGCAGCACAATGAGCATGATCGTGGACAGCGTGACGATCCACAGCAGCGCGTAGCCAAACTGCGAGCCCGCGGCCATATTGGAGGCCCAGTTGCCCGGGTCGATAAAGCCGACGGTCACGAGCAGCCCGGGGCCGATGTGCCGCGCAATATCTAGGCCTCCGTGGCCTCCGGTGCGCGGGGAGCCAAAGTGTTGTTTGAGATGGTTGAGCATGGTGCGCTCCTGTGTGCCGTTTGTTTGACGCCGCAAAGGATACCCGTTTTAGGCTCAAAAGTTAACTATGACTAACAAAATAGTTGTATTTGAATGGGGTGGGGAAAGGGGGTTGCCGAAATGTCTCGATTTGTAACAACTAGGAATGGAAATTGGGCCTAGGTGTTACAGATCAAGGCAGGAAGAAATGGTCCTATGGAAAATCTCGATCTGTAACAGTTAGCTGCAAAAACCGGCCCTTCGTGTTACAGATCGAGACAAACCAAAACTGTCCTGCAGAAAATCTCAACCTGTAACATCTAAGCGCCAAAATCGGCTCCTCCTGTTACAGATTGAGATGTTTGAAGCGGTGAGCTTACGGGCCGAACTTGGGGCCCTTGTTGTCGTCCTTGAGGTCGGCGGTGTCCACTCGTAGGGCGTGCGTTACGCGATTGTTTCGAAACGGGCGGGAAACACAACGGGTCGGCGATGCTCCTAGTATGCCTATTCAACTGACTGTCTAAATATCTAGGGGAGGATCGCGATGCAGGCAGATTCCGCTCAGCAGCAGGGCCTTTATCGCCCCGAATTCGATCACGATGCGTGTGGCATCGGCGCGCTTGCCGATATCAACGGTGAGCGCCATCACCAGATTCTGGACGACGCGCTGTCCATTCTGGTCAACTTGGAGCACCGCGGCGGTACGGGACTCGAGAAGAACACCGGCGACGGCGCCGGCATCCTGTTCCAGGTTCCGCATCACTTTTTCCGCAAAGAGGCTCAAAAGTGCGGCCAGATTCTGCCGGCAGAGGGCGACTATGGCGTGGCCATGCTGTTCTTCCCGCAGGACGGCAAGGGCGTAGAGGATGCCCGTCGCGTGTTTGAGGAGGGCTGCGCCGAAGCCGGCGTTCCGCTGCTCTTTTGGCGTGAGGTGCCGGTCGACCCGCACGACCTGGGCGAGACGGCCCGCGCCTGCATGCCTACCATCCTGCAGGCCTTCCTGCGCGTTCCCAGCTGGGCGTGGTGTTGGTG
>CABRZY010000197.1 GCA_902475475.1 uncultured Collinsella sp. | reverse complement strand
GACCAGGCCGTCGGCATCGCCCATCTTGACCATCATGGTGCCAAAGTAGGTGGCGTCCATCACCTGGGCGCGAGCCTGCTCGATGGTAACGCCCTTCTTGGCGCGGAGCTCGGCAAACTTCTGCGCGTACTCCTCGTGCTTCTCGGCATTGCGCGGGTCGATGACGGTAGCGCCGGGAACGTTGATCTCGTCGGGGTTGCCCAGGATGACGATCTTTGCCAGGCCCTCCTCGATGATTTTGGTGGCCGCGACGATAGTGCGCGGATCCTCGCCCTCGGGCAGGACGATCGTCTTAAGGTCGGCCTTGGCGGCAGACTTCATACGGTTTAGGAAATCGCTCATGTTACTCCTTACAAGCGTTTCGCTAAGCTCCAGGCGCCCGGCTGTTCACGAATAAACCCGCTGCTAGCGGGTTTACCTTACGTTAATGTTCGCCGCGGTGCTTGAGCTTTCCTTGTGTGGCAAGCTCATTATAGGACGCATTAGCGCTATAATCGCTCTGATAAATGTGTCTCGAAGAATGTTCGAGAAAAGCCCAGCTAACGAGCCCGTGGCTTTTGACAAGGAGTATCGATGCAGATTACCTCAGGCCTGCCTGAAGGCTTTAACGCCGGCGCGTACGACATGATTGTCGTCGGTGCTGGATATGCCGGTGCCGTTTGTGCCCGCCGTCTCGCCGAGACCATCGGCTATCGTGTTGCCGTTTTGGAGCGCCGTAGCCACATTGCGGGCAATGCCTATGACTGCACTGACGAGGCCGGAATCCTGATCCACGAGTACGGTCCGCATATCTATCACACCTTTAACGAGCGCGTGCACAATTTCCTGTCGCGCTTTACCAAGTGGACGGATTATCAGCACAAGGTGCTCGCCAACATCAACGGTACCCTTATGCCCGTGCCCTTCAACCATGCGAGTCTCAAGCTCGCCTTTGGTGACGAGCGCGGCGAGGAGCTGTATCAGAAGCTCGTGGAGACCTTTGGCAAGGATGTCAAGGTGCCCATTATGGAGCTGCGTAAGAAGAACGACCCCGACTTGGCCGAGGTCGCCGATTACGTCTACGAGAACGTCTTTTTGCATTACACCATGAAGCAGTGGGGCCAGACGCCCGATCAGATCGATCCCTCGATCACCGGCCGCGTTCCCGTCTTTGTGGGCGATGATGACCGCTACTTCCCGCAAGCTCCCTTCCAGGGCATGCCGCAGGAGGGCTACACGGCGCTCTTTGAGCACATGCTCGACCACGACCTGATTGACGTGTTCTGCGACGTGGACGCCCGCGATCTTTTTGAGATCGATGAGACCACCGTCAAGATCGACGGCAAGGTCTACGGCGGCGAGATTGTCTATACCGGCCCGCTCGACGAGCTGTTCAACCTCGACTTGGGTGCGTTGCCGTACCGCACGCTCGATATGAAGTTCGAGACGCTCGATATGGACCAGTTCCAGCCCGTGGGCACCGTCAACTACACCACGAGCGAGGACTACACGCGCATCACCGAGTTCAAGAACATGACCGGTCAGGTCCTGCCCGGCAAGACCACCATCATGAAGGAGTACTCCAAGGCCTATACGCCCGACTCGGGCGAGACGCCGTACTACGCCATTCTTGAGCCCGAGAACCGTGAGCTCTATGAGCGCTATCTTGAGCGCGTCCAGAACCTGACGAACTTCCACCCGGTGGGTCGTCTGGCCGAGTATCGTTACTACGATATGGACGCTGTGACCAATTCCGCCCTCGATCTTTCGGATGAGATTATCGCCTGCCATGCATAAAGTCATAACATTCGGTATTCCCTCGTATAACGCCGCCAAGGACATGGACCATTGCATCACCTCCATCTTGGAGGGGAGCAATTACGCCACCGATATCGAGATTATCGTGGTGGACGACGGCTCCAAGGACGAGACGGCCGCCAAGGCCGACGAGTGGGAGGCCCGTTATCCTGGAATCATCCGCGCGGTGCACCAGGAGAACGGCGGTCACGGTATTGCCGTCCTTTCGGGTCTGCGCGAGGCGCAGGGCACCTACTACAAGGTTGTTGATTCGGACGACTGGCTTGACGGCGCTGCCCTTTCGACCGTGCTGTCGATTCTGCGTGGCTTTGAGGAGCGCGACCAGCGCGTTGACCTGTTTATCTCGAACTACGTGTACGAGAAGGTTTACGAGGGCACGCATACCGCTATTGGCTACAAATTTGCCCTGCCGCGCAAAAAGATCTTTTCCTGGGATCAGATCGGTCATTTTCGCCTGGACCAGAACCTGCTCATGCACAGCCTGTGCTATCGCACGGATGTGCTGCGCGAGTCCAACCTTCCCATGCCGCCGCACACGTTCTATGTGGACAACATCTACGCCTACGTGCCGCTGCCGCGTTGCAAGACCATGTACTACGCCGACATCGACCTCTACCGCTACTTTATCGGTCGCGAAGGCCAGAGCGTCAACGAAGCAACGATGGTCAAGCGTCTGGACCAGCAATTCCGTGTTACGCGTATCATGATGGATTCGTACCACCTGTACAGCGATGTTGAGTCGTCGCGTCTGCGCTCGTACATGATGGGCTATTTCACCATGATGATGGCGATCTGCTCGGTGCTCACCAAGCTTTCCGAGGAAGATTGCGCCGACGAGCGCCTAAAGACGCTGTGGAATGATTTGAAGGCCTACGACGAGCGCATGTATCGTCGTGCCCGCTACGGCGTGGTCGGCTTCTTCACTAACCTGCGTGGACGGGCCGGAGACAAAACCACACTCGGCCTATACCGTCTTGCCTCAAAGATCTTCAAATTCAACTAGCTGCCGAGTAATCGCTGCTGATAGGTTGACTGGGCCCCTTGGCCTTTAGTTTGCTACTGCGAACAGTCCTGCTCGCACGGAAAGCACATTAAGTGCTTTCCGGCTCGTGCGGAACTTGTATCAAACTAAAGGCCAAGGGGCTTCTGCTATAAGAATCGATTGTCAGGCTGCCTGAATTTGAAGATCTTAGACGCGCGGTACACAGGGGCCTGGGCTGGAAAAATTTTAGTTGGTAGTCGGTCGGAGACGGGCGGGCATTACGTTTGTCGCGAGTTCCGCATGAAAAGAAGGCCACTTAATGTGGCCTTCGTCTTGCATAGGACTGTAGAGCAGCAAACGTAATGCCCGCCCGCCTCCGACCGACGGTCGAGTGGGGCACCACCA
>CABRZY010000196.1 GCA_902475475.1 uncultured Collinsella sp. | reverse complement strand
CACGAATGCCAACTGATGTACGACACGATGATCCTCAAGCGCCACAACGACATTCCCGAGCTGGAGCGCATGCTCGAGGATGTCGGCGACGACCCGGTCAAGCGCTGCCGCTTGGAGTACCTGCTGGCCCTGCAGTACCAGAACAAGGGCGACGAAGCCAAGTTCCAGGAGTTCCTGGAGAAGTCGGGCCAACACTCGATGGCCGTCAACGCGTAACGGACGGCTTGTGCTAGACTTCTAGTCTCACGGGGGCGTGGCGGAATTGGCATACGCAGGAGACTTAAAATCTCTCGCCGCAAGGATTGTGGGTTCGAGTCCCACCGCCCCTACCATATGGAGCTTTCGAGCCCGTGTCCCCAAGGGATGCGGGCTCGTTTCTTTTACACGCCGGCGGGGCTCTAAGTTGCGGTGGAATAGTTCCTGTTTTGGCAGTTTACCAGCCCATTTAGGAACTATTCCACCGCGACTTAGGTTGGTGTTCCCACATTTTCCGATGGAAAAACGTGGTTGTCTCCCACATTTTCCGATGGAAAAAAGTGGTTGTCTCCCACATTTTCCGATGGAAACTCCCAAATGGCCTTATACTAGCCGAGAGGGTTGGGAGGCAATATGCAGCGACAGCTTATGAGTGAACTTATCGCTTGGAAATCAAGGGCGAATCGCAAACCTCTCTTGCTTAAGGGAGCCCGCCAGACAGGAAAGACTTGGCTTCTTAACGAATTCGCAAGCCAGCAGTATCGAAACGTCATTCGTTTTGACTTTATGCTCGAGCCGAGCATACGCTCGCTGTTCGATGGGAACCTCGACCCCAAGCGCATCATCTCCCAGATAGAACTCCTACGTGGCCAAACCGTAACGCCGGAAGACACGCTCATCATCTTCGACGAGATCCAAGAGGCACCACGCGGAATCACCTCGCTCAAGTACTTCAACGAGCTTGCACCCGAATACCACATCGTAGCAGCCGGTTCCTATATGGGCCTCGCGCTCCGACGCGAAAACGAGTCATTTCCCGTCGGCAAAATCGACCAGCTCACCATGCGTCCCATGGGGTTTGCTGAGTTCGTTCGTGCCGTCGACGGCAACCCGCTCGCCGACGCCATCCTTGCCGCAGACATGAACCTTCTAGCAAACATTACCGAAAAGCTCGAGCACTTGCTCAAGGAATACCTTGTTGTCGGCGGTATGCCCGAAGTTGTCTCCACTTTCGCCGAGACACGCGACTTCATCGAAGCCCGAAGGCTTCAGCAGCAAATCATCGAGGCTTACGAATCCGATTTTGGCAAACATGCACCCGCCCGCATCGTCGAGCGCATGAGGTTGGTTTGGAAATCCCTTCCCGGCCAGCTTGCAAAGGAGAACAAGAAGTTTGTCTATGGCGCCCTTCGCCCCGGAGCGCGCGCACGCGATTTCGAGGAAAGCCTCCAGTGGCTCACGGACTACGGAATCGTTCATAAGGTGCCACGTGTCTCCGCTCTAAAGGCGCCGCTCTCGAGCTATGAAGACCTCTCGGGCTTCAAACTGTTCTGCATCGACACCGGCATCCTCGGAGCGCTCTCCGGTCTCTCTCCGGCCATCGTTCTTAACAGATCCGCTGTTTTTACCGAGTTCAAAGGTTCGCTGACCGAACAATACGTCGCGCAGGAGCTTTTGCTCCAGGACAAAACTCCCGCGTATTGGTCCTCTACCTCTGGCAATGCCGAAACCGACTTTGCCATCGACCATGCGGGAACTGTGCTTCCGCTTGAGGTCAAGGCGGCAGAGAACCTTAAAGCGAAGAGTCTGAAAATAGCCTGCGAAAAATTCAAACTCGAGCGTTGCGTGAGGAGCTCCCTGGCGGCATATAGAGACGAGGGCATGCTCGTCAATATTCCGCTTTGGGAGATTGGGCAAATCGACAAGCTGGCATAGGCGCTGTGGGGACGCCCCGCAAGGACTGTCCCCAGGTGCCGGCTGTTGAGTTGCGGTGGAATAGGGACTGTTTGGTGCCCGAAAGGGCGATTTTAGTCCGTATTTCACCGCAACTTATTTAAAGGGCGCTGAGGCTGGGAGTCCAGCCGATGGTGGGGGTTGTGCCGTCGAGAGTCTCGTTGATGGTGGCGGCCATGCCAGCGAGTAGGCTGTTCTCGCTTACGGTGAGCGTCTTGTAGCCGCCGGCTCGCATGAGCTCGCGAATCACCACGGCACCTGCCAGGATCACGCCCGCGCGCTTGGGCTGCACGCCTGGCAGCGCAGCGATACCCTCCACATCCAGCGTAGACATACGATCGATGGCGGCCGAGATCTGCTCCATCGAAAGCTCGCGCAGGTGCACAAAGTTCGAGTCGTACGGCTCCAGTTCGTGGACCAGCGCCACGAGCGTGGTAACGGTACCGCCCACCGCGACGAGGCGCTCGGCGCGCTCAAAGTCGACAGGCAGGCCCTCAAAGTAAGCCCCGAACTGCTCGCCCGCCCATACGCCAGCGGCGGCAAGTTCACTGTCCGTTGGCGGCAGCGCCGAGAAAAACCGCTCCGTCACGCGACGGCAACCGATGTCCAGCGAGCGCGTTCCTTCCAGCGCAAAGACCCCGCGCTCCGGCGCGTACACGCCAGTCGCGAGCTCCGTGGATCCGCCGCCCGAATCGGCAACAATGATGCGCTCGCCGGCAAAGTCGTGCGCCACGCCAAAAAACGTCAGGCGCGCCTCGACCTCGCCCGGAATCACCCGTGGCTCAAGCCCCAGATCGCGCAGGCCGTCCAGCAGCAGTGCGGCATTGGATGCATCGCGCGCGGCGCTCGTGCACGTGGTGCAGATGCACGCGGCCCCAAAGGCACGGGCCTCATCCACAAACATGCGACACGCAGCGAGCACACGCTCGACAGCCGCCTCGCAAAAGCGACCCGTCGCGTCCACGCCCTCGCCCAGGTCGGTAATCTCGGTATGCTTGGACGATTCCACGATCGCCCCGCCCTCGACCTGGGCCAACACCAGTCGCGACGACACCGTTCCCAGATCGATCGCCGCCACCTTATATCGTTTGCAATCTGCCATTGCCGGCTCCCCTCCGGGCGCTATTTGCCGTTGGACACGACCGTCTGGCCCTCGACACCGTTAAACCCAAACAGCATGTCGAGCGCCTGGATGTACCAAGGGGCGTCCTTACCGACTTCTTCGATTTCCTTGGCAACTTCGCTGGCCTTCTTGG
>CABRZY010000195.1 GCA_902475475.1 uncultured Collinsella sp. | reverse complement strand
AACGCGACCGGTGGTTGCGATACCGGCGGCAACACCCATCAGGTTGCTCTCGGCGATACCCACGTCGAAGAAGCGGTCGGGGCAGGCGGCCTTGAACTTGCCGGTCTGCGTGGCGGCGGCCAGGTCGGCGTCGAGGACCACAAAGTCATCGTGCTCGTTGGCGAGCTCGACGAGGGCCTCGCCGTAGCTTACGCGCGTGGCGATTTTTTTGACGTCTGCCATCCTAGAGCTCCTCTCCGGCGGCCGTGAGCTCTGCCATGGCCTGCTCAAACTGTTCATCGTTGGGGGCCTTGCCGTGCCAACCAACCTGGTTCTCCATAAAGGAAACGCCCTTGCCCTTCATGGTCTCGGCGATGATGGCGGTCGGCTGACCCTTGGTGGCGCGGGCCTCGGCAAAGGCGGCGCGGATCTGATCGAAATCGTTGCCGTCGGCAAGCTCCACCACGTGGAACTTAAAGGCGCGGAACTTGTCGGCGAGCGGCATGGGGTCGTTGACCTCCTCGACGGGGCCGTCGATCTGCAGGCCGTTGTGGTCGACGATCACGCAGAGGTTATCGAGCTGCTGGTTGCCGGCAAACATGGCTGCCTCCCAGACCTGGCCCTCCTCGCTCTCGCCATCACCCAGCAGGGCGTACGTGCGGTAAGTATCGCCCCAGTGCTTGGCGGCAACCGCCATGCCCACGGCGGCGGAGATGCCCTGGCCGAGCGAGCCGGTGGACATATCGACGCCCGGGGTGTCGTTCATGTTGGGATGACCTTGCAGGTGGCTGCCGATATGGCGCAGCGTCTCGAGATCCTCCTTGGGGAAGAACCCACGCTCGGCGAGCACGGCGTACAGGCCCGGAGCGCAATGGCCCTTGGAGAGCACAAAGCGATCGCGGTCGGCCTTGCGGGGATCGGCCGGGTCGACGTTCATTTCCTCAAAGTACAGATAGGTCATGATGTCGGCAGCGCCGAGCGAACCGCCCGGATGGCCGGACTTGGCAGCGTGCACGCCGGTGACGATGCCCTTCCTTACCTCGTTGGCAACCTTTTTGAGCTCTTCGTCGCTCATTGTGCCTTCCTTTCATCCTCATTAGACAAAATGCGCACGGCACGGAAAGGTAGTCCCAACACAGCCGCAATGCACGTACGTCATTCATTATGCTGGAAACTGATGGCTTTACCAGAGTTTTTATCATTATTTGAACAATTTAGCAGGCAGAACCGCTGATGAAACGGTTTATCAATGTGAACGTCTTTTGGATGGAACGCGGTCGACCCTACGCGCTAATGTCCTTGAATCCCTCGCCGAAGGCTTCCGTAACGTCAGCGACCGTCACAATGGCGTGAGGATCGCGCTCGCGCACGATCGTCTTGAGGGTATTGAGCTCTCGACGGCTCACGATGACCATAATCACCGGCTTCTCGGCACCCGAATACATGCCAGTCGCCTTAAACTTGGTACAACCACGACCCAGGCCATACATGATATCGGCAGCGATATCAGGGAACTTGTCCGAGATGATGAGTACCATACGGCGTTTGTTGCCACCATCGACCACGGCATCGATCACGTAGCCGCTAATGACCATCGAAAGGCCTGCATATAGTGCGTTTTCGATTGAAAAGACCGGAGCCGACAGCGCGCATACGGCAACATCGATCGCCATGACGGTCGAGCCCACCGGCAGCGAGGTGTTACGCGAGATGATTTGGCCAATCGTGTCCGAGCCGCCGGTGTTGGCGCCGGCGCGCAACACCATGCCGTAACCGATGCCCGTAATAATGCCGCCCCACATGGCAGGGAGCATCAGGTCCGCATCCGCCAGAGGTGCTACAAACGGGGCGAACAGATCGGTAAAGAAGCCCAGCAGCACAAAGCCCGTCGCGGTCTGCACCACGTAGAACATGCCACCCTCGCGCATAACGACCAACAACAGCAAGGCGTTCATCACGATGGTCTGGATACCGACGGGAAGCGACACGCCTCGCGCCGCGCCGACAGCCTGGATAATAGTCGCAAGGCCCGTAACGCCACCGGCGGCAAGACCGTTGGGAATCAAAAACAAGTCGGTCGCGATGGCGGCCAAGGCACACCCCAACATGATCTGGGGCAGGTCGTGAAAGAAGTTCATCGAAAGAATGCGCTTGATGTCCAGACGATATGCCATGCTGCCTCCCTCAAAAAAGCGCACCCAAACGGATGCGCTTTGAACTTCTTGCTGTATTCGATTCTACCGATTCGCCGAACAAAAACCACCCCTGCGCAGGGTTTGTTCTGGATACAAACCCGTCCAACCGTTAGGCTTGGCATCGGCTTGAAGCCGCCCGATGTTTTAGACCTCCGAGCCTTCTGCATCGGCGTTGCCGGTCGCCCAGCGATGGTAGCCAATAACAAACGGGTCCAGGTCGCCATCGTCAAGAACGGCCTCGACATTGCTGGTCTCCACGCCCGTGCGTAGGTCCTTAACCATCTGATACGGGTAGAGCACGTAGCTGCGAATCTGGTTGCCAAAACCAATCGTGGTCTTGGGTCCGCGGATCTCATCGAGCGCCTCGGCGCGCTTCTCGAGCTCAATCTCGTACAGGCGAGCCTTGAGGATCTGCATGCACGCGGCCTTGTTCTGGATCTGGCTGCGCTCGTTTTGGCAGGTGACCACAATGCCGCTGGGAAAATGCGTCACGCGCACGGCGGAGTCAGTGGTGTTGACGCCCTGACCGCCCGGGCCGCTCGCGTGGTACACGTCCACGCGGATGTCATCAGGACTGATCTCGATGTCGATATCATCGGGTAGCACGGGGATGACCTCGACGCCGGCAAACGTGGTCTGGCGGCGCTTCTTGTCGTCGGTAGGGCTGATGCGCACCAAGCGGTGGACGCCGGCCTCGGCGCGCAGCATGCCAAATGCGTCCTTGCCCTCGACGGTAAAGGTCGCACGGTCGATGCCGATGACCTCGGCCGCGGGACAGTCGTTGATGGTGACCTTCCAGCCGCGACGCTGGCAGTACTTCATGTACATCTTAAAGAGCATGAAGGTCCAGTCCTGGGCCTCCAGACCACCCTGTCCGGGCTTGATGGTCACAATAGCATCGCCGTGATCGAACTCACCGGTAAACCAGCTCGAAAGCTCAAGCTCGTCGATAGCGCGGGCCAGGCGTTCTGCCGTAGCGGCAGCCTCCTCGCGCAATGCGGCAGCGCCACCATGGAGGAGATCG
>CABRZY010000194.1 GCA_902475475.1 uncultured Collinsella sp. | reverse complement strand
CAACGTGTCCGCCAAGGCCGCCGATAAACTCGATGACGGCAGAGGCGGGCTTGGCCTCGCCGTTTTCGCCCTGCTCCTCAAACTCATCCTTGTAGTAATAGGTGCCGGTATCTGCCAGCGAATTCTTTGCAGGCTGCGTGCAGTCCTTATCCGCGTAAATGGGAGTCTGCTTCTGGAAGTAGTAGTAGCGGTTGGTGTCGGCCGGCTCAAAGGTCGCAACCGTATCACCCAACGCACCACCGCTCCACTTGTTCGCGTAGAAGCTCACGGTCTTGGCGCCGTTGGCAACAGCCGTATTGCTCTCGATGTAATCCTTGAGCCCCGTTACCTTCTCGGGCGTAAACAGGTTGTCGAGTGCGCCCTTCTTCACGCTCGAGGCATACTTCACCTGGATGGGCTTAACGGTATCGACCGAAAGCTTGCCGTCCACGGTCTTAAAGTGACTCAGAGGAATCAACGACGCGGGAATGTTGACCGTTACGATATCGCCCTTCTGGGGATTGTCGTCGCCGGCACGCTGCACGGTAATGAGCAGGTCTTTTGCCTTGCCATCGAACTCGTACGTATCGGTATTGGTTTCTTTGTTGACCGTCTTGCTCGCCTCGGTAAACGGCGTGCCGTTGATGACGACTTCGGTAAATCCGTCGACCTGCATAAAGTCGCCCAGCTCGTCGGTAAACGTGATGTAGCCGGACTTGGTCTCGTCGTAGCCCTTATGGATTTCGGTCGGATAAGGCGGCTCCGATGTGATGGCCTGAGAGATGTCGTCGAAGACCTTCTTAAGTTCTTCTGCATTGGTCGCCGACTTGTAGTAGTCGAAGTTTTCAGCGCGTGTGCCATGAGTATCCCATGCCGTGGCATTGGGGTAGTTGCTCGAAACGGCCTGCATGAACTTGTTCTCTTTTTGGCTTTTTCCCGAATCCTGGATACCAGCACTGGGGTTCGCGCCATCAAAGATGCCGATGGTATAAACGGTGGCCTTGCCGTCCTTCATATTCTTAGCAGCTGTCACGGCAGCGTTGGCGACACCCGCATCGAATTTATTTTGCTTAGTTGGCGTACCGTCGGTAAAGAACACAATAATCTTCTTGGCGTCTTTGCGATCATAAGTGGTAGTGATTTTCTCGGCCAGCTCTAGGCCATAGTCGGCGCGCGTGGCGCCGGCAGGCTGAATTTTATTAATTGTATTCTTCTTGAGATCATCCGCATTGCTGCCGGAACAGTAGGTCAATTCTTTCATAACCTGGGTGTAATTGTAGGAGTACTTTCCGTCGCGATACATATTGTTGCCGATATCGTTGGACTTCTTGCCCGCAAACTTAACAATGGCAACCCTATGCTGCCTATCGACGCCCTCGATGCTCTCATTTTGTTTTGCGATGGTATCGATAAAGCTGTTCGCAGCGTTCTTCAGTGCATCGATACGCTTGGTGCGATCTCCGCCACCCATAGGATCATCCATCGAGCCAGATGCATCCAGCACCATCACGATGTCGAGCGGCGTAGTAACCGTCACGGTTGAATTAGACGTCGAGGACATGGCCGAAAGCGTGGTCAGAAAATCCGACTCTTCGTTTTCCTCAGTTGCCTCGACCGTCTTGTCGGTCCAGATTCGGCCGACGTTTTGAGTCGTTACTTTATTACCGTTGTGACCGGCCGCCCAGATTTCCCAGCGTCCGCTGGTGTCGGGATCGACGACGACCTTTCCGCTCATTGTCGGTCCGTCCATTCCGGTGCTGGACCCGGCGTTGGCCTCGGGCAGCATGGCAAATGCTGCGGCCGGCAGTACCAGCACAACGGCCAGTATCACCGACAGGAGGCCCCTCGTGTACTTACTCATCGCGTCTCCCTTCTCGCAGGCTCAAACCTTGCATCAGCCTAAAGTTACGGAATGAGACACAATTTGGGCAGGTGACACACGTTCCAAATTCGATTTTGAACGTGAGACAAATGTCTCACCAAAGTTGAGACACGGCGTTTTCGCAGGAAAATAGGTGCGACTCGGAGCCATCAGGCAAAGATGATCCGCTTTCCTCCGTCCCCGAAGGAGGCAGTCGATGGCGCTCGCCACGAAACCGGCCCGTCTACTACGTTTGATCCGATACCCCTGACCATAGCCGCGTTTCATGAAAAACCGCAGGCATTTTACCTGCGGTTTTGTTTTTGCGTTGTTCGCCATGGTTGAGGGTAGCAGCCTAAACGTAGTAGATAGGCCCATTTCGTGGCAGATGGGTCACGCAGCGGCCCTCGCGAAGCCAAAATAATCCGTTTCCCTCCGTCCACGGGAGATCAAGGGCTGTTACCGATATGGTGCCATTTCAAAACTATGCCGGTTTACTACGATAAAAAGAAAGCGCCCGACCACGCGTGGCTTTTTCGCAAAACGGCAGGCTATCTACCTGCGGTTTTGGTTTTACCACATGCGGTGTGGTTAGGAGTAGGCGATTTGTCGTAGTAAACCGGCACAGTTTTGTTAGTGGAAGCTTAACCGCGCGTTTAAGCGCGGGACCGGTGGGGCATTTTTGCCCCACCGGTCCCTATTCCAGCTCTATTCCAGCTCTATTCCGGTTTGGTTTCTACCATGGGAGTCTTGTCCGCTGCGACTGGGGTGCGAGCGGCGTCCATAGTCAGGCAGTGCTTGGGGCAGCTCTCGATGCACTCGCCGCACACCACGCAGGCGTACGGGTCAATCGACCAGGTACCGCCTTTGCGATCGACCGCGAGCGCGCCCGCCGGGCAGCGACGCGCGCACATGCCGCAGCAAATGCACACGTCCATGTCGTTAACGATGTGCCCGCGCAGGCGCTCGGGCGCCACGAGCTTCTCCTGCGGATAGCACACCGTGACCGGCTGCTTGACCATAGAGCCCAAGGCCGTCTTGGCAAATGTCAGCAAACTCATGCCGCGCCTACCTTTCCGTGCAGCTAATGCAGGGGTCGATGGTCAGGATAATCATGGGCACGTTGGCAAGGAGCACGCCCTGCAGCGCATGTGTCAGACCCGCCAGGTTCTGCGATGTCGGCGTGCGCACACGGAAGCGGTCAAGGTTCTTGGTGCCGTTGCCGCGCACATAGTAGTACGCCTCGCCGCGCGGCTGCTCAATCACAACCTCGCCGCGCACGCCGTCGGCCGGCGTGAGCTTGGTACGCCCGCCGATGCCGGTCCTGACTACGAGGCCCTGGTGCATACGTTTTTGGACG
>CABRZY010000193.1 GCA_902475475.1 uncultured Collinsella sp. | reverse complement strand
AGCTCGTCGGCGAGGGCCTCGATCTGAGCGCGCGAGGCGTCGTTGAGCGAGCCCAGCACGGTCACCTTGTTCTGCGCCAGGGTGATGTCCTTCATGCCCTCGAGCTCCTTGGTCATAACCTTGGCAGCGGTGGGCGCCCAGGAGCCGGCCTCAACGAGTGCCACCGTACGGTTCTGATAGGCGTGCTCGGCAAGCGTATGGATAAAGGTGCTCATGAACGGGAAGATCTCACCCTGATAGGTGATGGAAGCGAGCACCAGACGGTCGTAGCGGAACGCATCCTCAACGGCCTCGGCCATGTCGTCGCGAGCCAGGTCAAAAACGGAGACCTTCTGGCCGCGAGCCTCAAGCGCTGCGGCGAGCTCCTCGACGGCAGCCTTCAGATGGCCATACACACTCGCATAGGCGATCGTGATGCCCTCGTCCTCGGGCTGATAGCTCGACCAGGTGTTATAGGTGTCGAGGTAATAGCCCAGGTTCTCGGTCAGTACGGGGCCGTGGAGCGGACAGATGATCTGAATGTCCAGGTCGGCGGCCTTCTTGAGCACGGTCTGCACGAACTTGCCGAACTTACCGACGATGCCAAAGTAGTAGCGGCGAGCCTCGCAAGCCCAGCCCTCGGGATCCTCGATGTCGTTGGCGCCAAACTTGCCAAAGCCGTCGGCACTAAAGAGCACCTTGTCGGTGGACTCGTAGGAGAAGATCACCTCAGGCCAGTGAACGTTGGGGGCGCCGACAAAGGTCAGGCTGTGGCCGCCCAGGTCGAGCACATCGCCCTCTTTGACGACCATCTTGCGCTCGGGGAAGTCGGTGCCAAAGTAGTTGACCATCATGCGGAAGGCACCCATGCTGGCCACGATCTGCGCCTGGGGATAGCGCTCCATAAAGGCAGCGATGCCGGCGGAGTGATCGGGCTCCATGTGATGAACGACCAGGTAGTCGGGCGTACGACCATCGAGCACGGCCTCGAGGTTGCCGAGCCACTCGTCGACAAAGTCAGCGTCAACCGAATCGGCGACGGCGATCTTGTCGCCCAAGATAACGTAGCTGTTGTATGCCATACCGTTCTCGGACACGTCGTACTGGCCCTCGAACAGGTCGATGTCGTGATCGTCAACACCGATGTAGCGGATATCCTTGGTGATCTCCATCAGGCAAAGCCTCCTAGATAGACAAAAGAGCCCGTCTATCATAGCACTCGCCTTCATAGCCACGGCTATCTGTCAGCATCCTTACCGATTGTTTTTGAGGCGGAATATACCGCCGTTTACCTGCACAAACTATGCGCGCGGTATCGCTGTGCTATGTCGAACGATGAGCTGGCCGGGAATACGAATGGCAACGGTTTTGCCCGCCGTACCCGCCTCGGGAACCGCATGCTCAAACACCTCGCGTCCGCGCTGATGTAGATCGAATCGCACGGTCGTGAGCTCGTTGTGTGCTACAAAATCATCGAGCGAATCGTCGACGCCCACCACGCTCACGTCCTCGGGCACGCGCAGGCCGCTATCACGCAGCGCGGCAATCGCGCCATTTGCCATCTGATCGTTTGCCGCATAGATCGCCGTCATGGTGCGATCGTGCTCGGCCAGGTACCTGCCGGCCTCGTAGCCGCTGTTGGCAGACCAGTCGCCCTCGAGCGGCTCTGCCGGCTCGATGTGTTTACGCTCGAGCGCATCCTGCCAACCGGCGCGACGAAATTGCTCGTCGACCGAGAACGACGGGCCGCCAATATAGCGAATCTGCTCGTGTCCCAGCTCAAACAGATGATCCATAAGCAATAGCGAGCAGCCGTAATGATCGGAGTCGACCGTGGTCACCCGCGGGTGCGCGTACATGGTAACGATGACCGTGCCAATGCCCGGCAGTGGATCAAACGTCTCAAAATCGGGCGCCATGCGACTCATGCCGATGATGATGCCGTCCACCGGCAATGCGGCCATACGACGCGTGGCCTCGGCAAGCGAAAACTCCTCGGTCTTGGACATCTCGACCAGCGTGATGGCACAATTATGCTCACGAGCAGCGCTGGCGATGCCGTCGATCATTGAGAGGTTGCCAAACTTGGTGACATCGTTGACGCACAGGCCGACCGAATGGTAACGGCCGTCGCGCAGCGAGCGACCGGCATAACTCGGACGAAAGCCGAGCTCTTGCATCGCGGCCTGTACGCGCTGGCGCGTCTGCTCGTTCACATTGGGCAAGCCGTTGGCAACGCGCGAGACCGTCTGCTGCGAAACGCCGGCAGCGCGGGCGACGTCGGCCATGGAGACCGGACGCGAACTGGTATCGTTGGACGGGCGCCTTACCACAGGATCACCTTCACCCTTGCGAGATCTGAATAGCGTGAATGCCGGCCCGGGCAGAAATACATCCCGCGCCGAGGCCCGCTATCGTCGGACGCATGTTAACGTACTCTACTTTTTCTATCTGCATCTCTTCTGCTTTATAAGTCCATACGGCAGTACCGTTCACGGCTGAATTTCTACCGATTACCAGATTCTCAAAAAGTGACAAGCGATGTGTTATGAGTACGTTAACATAGCCCGTAACGTGCGGTATTGTGAACACTTGGTTCATGCCGCTTCAAGTTGTTAACGTACTCATAACGACGCAAAACCCACCCGTGCGCGCCAAGGAAAGGACTCCCATGACCACCCCCGACGAAAAGACATTCGCCACGCTCACCAAGCTGTTCGAGGAGGAGTTTGGCCCCATCGGCGACCGCCAGGTGCTCTACGTGCACGCGCCCGGCCGTTCCGAGATCAGCGGCAACCACACCGACCACGAGGGTGGCCACGTTATCGCCGGCTCGCTCGATGTCGCCGTCGACGGCATCGCCGTGGCAACCGATTCCAACAAGGTTCGCGTAGCCGACGAGGGCTATCCCACGTTTGAAATCGCGCTCGACACGCTAGACGTTCAGGAGTCCGAGAAGGGCACGTCCGCAAGCCTCGTGCGCGGTATGGCCCACGAGGTCGCAGCCCTTGGCGTTGAGCCCAAAGGCTTCGACTTTGCCTTTACCTGCTCCGTCCCCTCGGGCGGCGGCCTTTCCAGCTCTGCCGCCGTCGAAGCCGCGTACGGTCGTGCCATGGAGACGCTCTGGGGGGCGCCCGCCATTGAGCCCGTCACGCTCGCCCAGATGAGCCAGCGCACCGAGAACAACTACTACGGCAAGCCCTGCGGTCTGATGGACCAGGCCGCCGT
>CABRZY010000192.1 GCA_902475475.1 uncultured Collinsella sp. | reverse complement strand
GCCCTGCTCGGGCGCCGATGGCAAGGTCAACCGCGCCTTTATCGGCGGACTTGCCGATCAAGCCGCAGCGCTGCGCAAGCTCGGCTGGCGTCTGGTCGTGGTGAGCTCGGGCGCTATTGCCTGTGGCTATCCCGTGTTGGGCTTCGACCGCAAGCCAGTCGGCGACCTTCCGAGCCTGCAGGCCTGCGCCTCGGCTGGTCAGTGCATCATCTCGTCGGCCTACGACGAGGAGTTCCATGCGCGCGACCTGCTCACCTCGCTCGTGCTGCTCACGCGCCATGATACGGCCCGCCGCACGTCCTACCTGCATGCACGCGACGCCCTGCTGCGCCTCGTGGAGCTTGGCGTGGTGCCGGTCGTCAACGAGAACGATACCGTCACCGTCGACGAGATCAAGTTTGGCGACAACGACACGCTGGCGGCGCTTGTGAGCTGCCTGGTTTCTGCCGATCTGTGCGTGACGCTCTCGGACATCGATGGCCTCTATACCGCCAATCCGCACGAGGACCCCACGGCCGAGTTCGTCCCGGTCGTGCATAAGATCGATGCCAAGATTATCGCCTCGGCAGGCGATTCTTCGACTTCGGTGGGCACGGGCGGCATGATTACCAAGATTCGCGCGAGCCGCATCCTGATGACGGCGGGCATTCAGAGCGTGATTTGCTCGGGCGAGGAGCCCGATGCGCTCGTGCGCCTCGCCCGCGGCGAGAGCGTGGGCACACTGTTCGATCCGCCGGCGGAGCGTCTGGACATCGCACCCCGCAAGCTGTGGATCGCGCTGGGCGACAAGGCACATGGGTCGGTGACGGTTGATGATGGTGCTGCGAAGGCGCTGGTTAGCCGTGGCTCTTCCTTGCTTGCGGTGGGTATTCGCGAGGTCGATGGCCAGTTTGCCGAGGGCGATGTGCTCGATGTGTGCGATCCGAGCGGTATGGTCGTCGCCCGCGGTATCGCCGAGGCCGATTCGGACGTGCTGGAACTTGCTGCCGGTCGCCGCCAGGACCAGATCGCCAGCAACCGCCTGCTGGCAGACCTGGCCGAGAAGCCCGCGATCCACCGAGATAATTTGATCGTCTTCGCCTAACGGGTCGACGCTGCGCGCCGCCCAGAGCGACAATTTGTCATTCAAAAGGCGAGGCATGACCATCAGGTCTATGCCTCGCCTTTTTCATGCCAACTTGTTCGCTCTGGGCGGCGCTCGCTTCTTTTGTTCGACCTACGATTTAAAGCCACTCGCTTAGGGGCGTTTTCGCTTTCCGTCCTCTTTCTGCAATGACTTCATTAACCTGGTACTTGGGGACGTTCCTTTTGTGCCGGCAGGTGGGGACACTCCTTTGCTAGAAGATCCGGCGCAGGTCTCCGCGGTTGAGGGCTTCGTCGAAGAGGTGCTTGAACACCACGCTGCCGTGCAGGCCGTCGTGCTCGAACTCGTTGGTCACCCAGGCATGCGAGTTGCCCACGCGGCTGAGCGTATCGAGCTGCATGCCCGAATCGACGTACATATCGTCGAAATACACCGCGGCCTGGAGTGGCACCTCGTTGCAGGCTAGGCGCTGCGGGTCGTAGATCTTGTCCCAGCTGGTGTCTTCCATCAGCAGGTCCATGGCGGGCTTAAACGGCATAAGCTCGGGCATCTGCTCAAACATCCACGGGAACATGGCCTCGCCGGTAAACATGAGCGGGCGCGCGAGTGTGTCGAACTCGGCACGATGGGCCTTCTCCTCTGCTGCGGCCCAGCGAATGGGCATGGTGTCGCCGTCGGCGTAGATAAACTCCTGCAGCGTCCAGTACAGCGGGTTTGTACGCGTGTTGGTGCGCTCGAAGGCGCGCATCAAAAAGCTGTCGGATACCGAGGAGCCGCAGCTCAGCGTACCGTCGCCAGTAACAAACGCGTGATCGATAATCCAATGCATGCGCTCAAAGCTCGGCTTCATGCCAAAGTCGCTGCCCATGAGCTGTAGGCGCTCGACCGTCATCGGCGAGCCGTCGGGCAGCACGGGCTTCTGGGCCTCGAGCGCATCGGCCAGGGCTGCCACTCGGTCGACGTCAGCGGGGTAGCGGTCATAATACTGCTGCGTCTTGGCGGCCATGCGCGGGAAGGTGTGCGCGTAGACCTCGCTTGCGCTCGCCGGCACGTGGGGGATGCCGCCGCAGGTAAAGCTTGCCGCCACGCCTTCGGGGAAGAGCGACAGATAGCTCAACGTCAAAAAGCCGCCGTAGCTCTGCCCGAGTGTGACCCAGGGCTTGCCGCCAAAGCCCACCAGGCGCAGGTACTCAAAATCGCGCACGATGGAGCTGGCGAGGTGGCGCTTGAGGAAATCCGCCTGCGAGCGTGCGGCATCGGAGCCGGCCGCCGTCGCGCGCTCGCCCAGTGCGGCAATCGTGCGCCCGTCTACACAGCTGCTGCGCCCGGTGCCGCGCTGGTCGGGCAGGACCACGCGGAAGTGCTTGACGGCCTCCTCGATCCAGCCGTCGCTTGTGGGCGACAGCGGACGCGGGCTCTCGCCGCCGGGGCCGCCCTGCAAAAACAGGAGCAGCGGCAGATCGTCGTTGATGCGGTCGGGCGCGCAAACCACGCGGTAGAAGAGCTTGATGCTCTCGGGCGCGCCGGCGATTGGTGCCGGCATAGCGCCGCGGCGCATGGTGCTGCCGACGGCCAGGAGCATCGGCTCCAGGCCGCGCCAGTCAAGGGGGACGTCGATGCTGTGGTCCTCGACATAAAGGCCGGGGACGTGGTACGAAGTGATGAGGGCCATGTGAGTCTTCCGTTCGTTGCGGTGTTTCGGCTTGACCAATTCTACCGCCGCGGGCGAGGCCATGCGCAAATCGGCTACCATGGTTGCAAACTTCTAGGAGAAAGGGCCGCCCATGTCGGTCGATATAGCCACGTATGTCCACGATCTTGCCGTTGCCGCCAAGGCAGCGTCGGCCTCGCTTGCCACGGCGAGCGAT
Source organism: uncultured Collinsella sp. (assembly GCA_902475475.1). Lineage (GTDB taxonomy): Bacteria > Actinomycetota > Coriobacteriia > Coriobacteriales > Coriobacteriaceae > Collinsella. Next base: position 261 of record CABRZY010000192.1, on the reverse strand, counting down.
GAGCAGCGTCAGGAGGCCGTGCGCGCCATGGCCGCAGCACTGCGCAACGGTGTCGACTCCATCGTCGCCGCTAACGAGCTCGATATGTCCGCTGCGCGTGATGCAGGCACCTCGGTCGGCCTGCTCGACCGCCTGCTTTTGACGCCCGAGCGCGTCGAGGGCATGGCCGCCGGCTTGGAGAAGCTCGCCGAACTGCCCGATCCCGTCGGCCGCGTGCTCGACCACCGCGTGCTTGCAAGCGGCGCCTCGAGGGCATCGGCC
>CABRZY010000191.1 GCA_902475475.1 uncultured Collinsella sp. | reverse complement strand
CCGGTGGCACTCAGACAAAGCGCGGCGCCGCGCCCCGTGCGTCGCGAGGAAATCATATGGCAGGAGCAGGCTCGCCACCTAGATCGCGCGGCGGGCCTCGATAGCGCGGCCGAGCGTAAGCTCGTCGGCATACTCCAAGTCGCCGCCCACGGGAAGGCCGCTCGCCAGACGCGATACCTCAACGCCCAATGGCTTGATGGTGCGAGCAAGGTAGCTCGCCGTGGTCTCGCCCTCAATGTTGGGGTTGGTGGCGATAATGACCTCGTGGATATCCTCGTGGCCCAAGCGCGCCAGCAACTCGCGGATGTGCAGTTGCTCGGGGCCGATCTTGTCCATGGGGCTGATCACGCCGCCCAGCACATGGTACAGGCCACGGTAGCTGCCCGTGCGCTCAATCGCCTGGACATCGCGCGGCTCACCCACCACGCAGATGCGGGTGGTGTCGCGCATCGGGTCCTGGCAGATGGAGCACTCGTCGGCCGTGGCGTAGTTAAAGCAACGGCTGCAAAAGTGGACCTCCTGCTTGACCTCCAGGATGGCCTCGGCCAGGCGGCGGGCCTCCTCGGCATCGGCCTCGAGCAGGTAATAGGCGATGCGCTGGGCCGACTTGGGACCAATGCCCGGCAGACGACCCAGCTCATCGAGCAGTTTTTGCAGACTGTGATTCGCACTCATATATATGCGTGTCTTAGAACGGCATGCCCGGGATGTTGAGGCCGCCGGTGATGGCGCCCATCTGCTTGTTGGCGAGCTCGTTGACGCCGCGGACGGCCTCGTTGACGGCAGCCATGATCATGTCCTGCAGCATATCGACGTCCTCGGGATCGAGCGCATCGGGGTCAATAGTGAGGTTGACGAGCTCCATCTCGCCGTTAACGGTCACCTTGACCATGCCGCCGCCAGCAGAGGCGTCGACGGTCTGGGACTTGAGGTTCTCCTGCGCGGCGGCAAGCTGCTCCTGCATCTTGCGAGCCTGCTTCATCATCTGCTGCATGTTCATACCGGCCATGATGGCTCCTTTACGTGCGGCCGCGCGACAAGCTGCAAGGGCAGCCGAGACGCGGCGGGACTTTCAAACTCAAAAATCGTACCACGGCGCGGGGCAAGCGAGCGGGGCGGACGTGTTACCTCAGTCGATATACATGTCCTCCAATACAAACCGCACTCAAAGATTATGCAAGGTCGAATTATGCAAGGTTGCATAATATCGCACACTCAATCTAGTAGAGCCGAATCCGGCATTTCATGTGCGCCACTAAATAGCTAAATGCCGAACCGCTGCTCGAGGCGGCGCACATGGCGGCAGGGTATAATTTGATTGCCATAGATAGTAATTTGGAGGTGCCCCATGAATGCCCCCAACGCGCTCCAAAACATCCGCTCAAAACACCCCGTTGCATATGTGGTTCTCTATCTCTTTGTCGGCTGGGCATTGCTGGTTGTCATCACCCATGCCATAGCTTTTGGAGCAGAACTGCTGATAGCCAGCTCGGACCAGCCCGTCGTCAAATGGGAGACGACCGATGAGTGCACCGACGGAACCCGAACCGTCTACTACAACAGCCCGTCCCTCTATCAAGAGTTCAAGGTCAAGATAAAGGACTTCAAGATTGTCGATGCCGAGCTTGGCGTTTATTTGGCAATCGGAGCAACCATTAACGCCGAGCAAGTCGAGTACACGGACAGCCATGCGACGTATCGTATCGACCTCAGCATCCTAGGCCGACCGTCACGCACCTGTCTGCTCAAATGCGACATACGCGGCACCACACTACACATGTCCGAAATACAGATGCGCCCGGACAAGGGGTCCTCTTCTTGAGCAGTATACCCGCCTGCGCAGCTACTCCACCGGCTTGAAGATCGACAATCTTGAAGTCCTTTATCTTGACCCGCCTGCGCAGCTACTCCACCGGCTTGAAGATGGTGGCCTGGCCAAAGACGCTGCGGATGAGGGCCTTGGCCTCGTCCTCGGTCTGCGGGATGCTCGGGGCTGCGCCCTGATGGCCGAAGGGGCTGCCAGCACCGGGATTGGATTCCCAGGGAGCGGCGGGGACGTCGTCGTTTGCAGAGGCTGCGGGTGCCACAGCAGCGGCCTTGGTCGCGGACGCCGCACCCGGCACGTCGAACGGGGGCAGATCGTCCCCGCCGGCATCGGCAGCAAAACCACCGACCATAGCATCGTCGTAGGGCACCTGCTCGGATTCCCATGGCGCAGCCTGCGCAGGCGGCTGAGCCATGGGGACGGACGCGCGCTCGGGCGCTCGGGGCGCGGGCTCGGTCGGGAGCTTGCCCGTGGCAGGAGCACCGGCAGGGTTGTCGGAGCGCAGCCAAGGGGCCTTGGCCAGGTCGGATGACTTGGGCGCAGGCGCGGCAGCGGACTTGGGCGCGGGGATCGGAGCAGCCGGTTTGGGCGCAGCGGGTTCAGGCGCCGACGGGGTCGGTGCCGCTACCGGCGCCGCTTTTGGCTGCGTCGCGCTGGCGCTCGAGGATGCAGGGGGCACCGAGGACACGGGTTGCGGGTCCGCAGATACCGCAGCCCGTGCAGATGGAGAATGCTCCTCATGTTGAGGAGCCGGCGTGCCACCCCCATCCAGGACATAGTCGACGGTACGACGACCGAAGACCGCGCAGACCGTCGGCAGGACCACCGACTGCGTATCGGCGCGACCGAGCATCTTGATGGCAAAAGTCGAACCCGCGGGGAACGAGACCGTGAGCTTGGAGCCGTCGTCGGCCGTGGCGCGGGCGTTGAGCAAAAGCCCTGCGTAGGAGGCCTGACGAGCCTTGACGCGCTCGACGACCTCGGCCCATTTGCGCTGGAGCTCGCCGGCGTCCTCAACCGCGGGGGTCTCGGCAGCACCGGCGGCGGCAACCTGGGCGGCGTTGTTGGGCTTGGACACCGACACGGTCGATGCAGCAGGCGCGGAAGCCGGAGCCGCAACGGGCTGAGGTGCAGGCGTTACAGGTCTGGGCGCCGGCGCAGGAGCCGCGGACTTGATCGCAGGCTGGGCAGCCGGAACAGCAGCGCCGCGGTCCCAAGGCATACCGCCCTGGCGCGCGGACGTAGCAGCGGGGGCAGCGGATGCCGCCGGAGCGGCAGCACGGGCGCCCGAAATGAGCGTCGGCTGTTGGGCAGCAGCGGGTACGGATGCTGCAGGCGCGGCGGCCTGAGCAGCAGCCACGCTGCTGACGGTGCTCGACGATGCCGCACTGGA
>CABRZY010000190.1 GCA_902475475.1 uncultured Collinsella sp. | reverse complement strand
TCGACGCCATCTCGACCGGCTTTATCGTGACCGAGGAAGAGACGCGCATCATCTCAGACTTTTGCCACCGCCGTGCGCAAAAGGGCACCAAGGTGTTCGTTGACCCCATCATGGGCGACAACGGCAAGCTCTATGCGGGCGTGCCCGAGTCCACGATCGGTCTCATGAGGCACCTGCTCGAGTGCGCCGACTACGCGGTTCCCAACTACACCGAGGCCTGTTTGCTCACCGACACGCCTATCGTCGAGCAAATCACGCCCGATGAGGCCCGCGCCCTTGTGGACGCCGTGCGCGAGCTGGGTGCCAAGTCGGTGGTCATTACGAGCGCCGTAGTCAATGGCACGAACGCGGTTATCGGTTACGACCATGTGGCGGGGGAGTACTTTACGATTCCCTTTGAGCTCATTCCGGTCTATTTCCCGGGCACGGGTGACACGTTCTCGGCGGTGCTCGTCGGCCGCGTTATGGCAGGTTGGAGTTTGCAACGCGCGACGTCTGATGCCATGCGCGTGGTGGCTGAGCTTATCGAGCGCAATGCCGACCAAGAGGACAAGTCGGCTGGCCTTCCCATCGAGGCCTGCCTGGATGTGATTGACCATGAGTAATGCTGGCGAGGGCGGCGCCAAGCCTGCGGGCGAGAACAAGCCGCTCGGCGCGCCGCGGGGCAAGCGTCCGCGCATCCGCGTGAGCTGCGTGGACCAGCTGGGTGCGTGCCGCTGCCACCATGGTCACAAGCCGGGCGACGTTTTTGACTTCGACCGAGACCGCGGCAAGATGTGTGCCATGGCCTGCCATGTGGGCTTTCCCTATATCGATATCCTGCGCTATGGCGGAACCGTGCCTGGCAACGAGCCCGGTACGGCAAAGTTCTGCTGCCCCGAGGTCGATACGCTGAACGTCTGGCTCGCCGAGGTTGTCGACGAGTAATCGAGCGAATCAATCGAGCGAGGTTTTTCTCCCTCAATAATAACGAGCGTGGATTTTCTCCCGTTTAGAGCGCACTCGAACGCTCAAAGTGGGAGAAAATCCACGCTCGTTTTATGCCGATGGCGTGGCCCGTGTGCCCGCGCCGCCCGAGCGCCTACAGCTGCTCGAGCATGGCGGTGCAACCGGCGAGTACATCGCGGTAGGTGGCGTCGAAATTGCCGGTGTACCAGGGGTCGGCCACGTCGCCGGGGCGATCGGTCCAATCGAGCAGGCGCGAGATCTTGCCATCGGGGTCCTTCCCAAAAATTCGGTACAGGGCGCGGGCGTTCTCGTCGTCCATATAGACAATGTGGTCCCAGTCGCCATACTCCGCGCGACGCACCTGACGTGCGCGATGTGCGACGACGGGAATCCCGACCTCGCGTAGCTTGGCAACGGTACCGTGGTGTGGCGGGTTGCCGATCTCCTCGGTCGAGGTCGCCGCGGAATCGATGGCAAACTCCGCCTCGCGCCCAGCGCGGCGCACGAGCTCGGTAAACACCGACTCGGCCATCGTCGAGCGGCAGATGTTTCCATAGCAGATGAACAGTACACGTTGCATATGCGGTTTCCTTTCGATCGCCATCATCGAGCTCGAGTATCGCATCTACGCCTGCGCCATCGCCCTCTTGCGTTCCCAGCGAGCCAACTTAATCGTCACCAGCGTAAGCACCCAGGCCACAAGCGAGAACGCGGCACCCACTGCGCCTACATATGCAATGCCAACGCTGCTTACCACGGCGCCGCCCACTGCGGTGCCAAACGAGATGCCGACGTTAAACGCCATGGGCTCAACCGAACTTGCGAGTACCATCGACTTGGGATGGCGGCTGCGTGCCACATCCATAAAGTGCGTGATACACGATACCGAGAACAGGTACATGAGCAACGCCAAGCTAAAGACAAAGACCAGCGCGAGCGGCATGGTGCCGCCCACGGCAAACAGCCCGAGTAACGCCGCAGCCTGCAGCACAAACGTTACGAGTAGCGCCTTCATGCCAAAGCGCGCATCGATCCATCCGCCCAGGATGTTCGAGATCAGGCAGAATACGCCGTAGGCCATAAGCGTGGTACTGGCTTCGACCGTGCCCATACCCAGCACCTGCTCAAGATAAGGCGTCACGTAGCCGTAGAACACATAGACCGAGCCCACGCCAAACAAAAAGATGAGCATGCCGGTGATGATGCTCGGTTCGCGCAGCAGCCCCGCCTGCTCGCGAAAGGTGGCAGGTTCGTCGGTTTGCCCAGCGCGCGGCATAAACATCACGAGCGCTCCGCAGATCAGAACGGCAAAGGCCAGCGTGCCGTACATGGCCACGTGCCAATCGAGTGTGTCGGCCACAAACTTGCCGATCGAAGTGACAAAGACCATTGCCACGGAAAACGCACCATATACCACCGAGATGGCAAACGAAGTTTGCTGCGGGGACAGCAGCTCGGGGATGTACGTCACACCCACAGCGAGCAGTGCGCCAGAGACGGAGCCCAGGATGATGCGCGAGATAAACAGCACCTGGAAGTTGGGCGCCAACGCCATGACCAGGTTGCCGAGCACAAAGACGATGCTGTAGCACACGAGCAGCTGGTAGCGGCGAAAACGTCCCGTGCTGAGCGCAAGCACCGGCGTGGCGATGGCGTAGACAAGCGCAAACACGCTGATGAGCTGGCCTGCGGTGGCAAGCGATATGCCGAGCTCCGTCGCCAGGTCGCTCTCGATGCCGATGACCACGAACTCCGAGCAGCCGAGCGAAAAACCTAACAACACGAGCAGCGCCAGGCAAAGATTGGTGCGCGCAGGTGAAAGCGCGGCGGCGGTTGACTTGCTTTTAGGCGTGGTTGCGGCGGTCAAGGCTGTCACTCCAATGTCGCATTAATAAGCGGGATTCAATCCCTGCAACTCTAACAGAATGTGACAAAGAGACAGTCCCTTTGTCGCATTGCGCTGCCAGCCAGTCGCCCAAACCGTCACAACATTCGGCGAAAATCTCGAAATCGAGGAAAAGCGTCGAATGTTGTGACGGTTTTCCTGTCTGTGCCGGCGAGCTCCAGTGCCGTCTGGGGGTATAAGGCTAGCAAGTGTTTATTTGCGAGGCCTAAGGGGCGCCCCGTATGGATATCGATAACTTTGAATGGTGGTATAGCGAGGGCGAGGCTCCGGACGAGGGGTGGGACGAGCCCGCGTCGCGTGACGTGTCGAGCGACGAGGACGAGACCGGCAACGATGCCGTCGAGACGGATGCTGCTTCCGACTCCGCCGAGCCCCTGACCTTTGAGCAGGCTTGGAAACTTGAGATCGGAA
>CABRZY010000189.1 GCA_902475475.1 uncultured Collinsella sp. | reverse complement strand
TCATCACCGCTTCCATGGTGCCCTTGGAAGCGGTGATGAGCACGTCGACCGCGGCACCGGCGCGCATCTGCTCGACAAGGTCACCGGACGCCTTAAACTGCGTGTCGGCAAACGTGGTACCGGTCTGCTCGGTGTAAAGCTCCTGAACCTCGGGCAGAGCCTTCTCGAGCGAGTTGGCGGCAAAGACCTGCAGCTCGACAGCCTTCTTCTTAGAGGAAGACTTGGCTGAGCCGGCATCGGATCCGGCCGGCTCGGACGTCTTGCTGCCCGAGCAGCCGGCAAGACCAAGGCCGGCAGCGGCGACAGCAGAAAGCGAGACGAATCCGCGGCGAGAAATCATATCGAACATATTCAGCCCTTTCGAACGCTATGCCCGGGCACCCCGCCGCAGGCTTTATTCTGTTACTAGATTATACTTCCGCGCGAATAATGATAGTGAGAAATTATTCTCTCCAGAGAATATAGTTTCAAGTTACCGTGCACCTCGGCGTCGCTTCGGCGGAAAACAAAGGCGGAGCAGCCGTTCAGGTCGCCCCGCCGCAGGTAAACCGCTTAGTTGGTATGTCCGCCGCCCGCCGTCATCTGAGCCGCATGCTCCAGCTGGTCTGCTATGGCCTCCCAGCTTTCGCGGGCGGCCTTCGTAGAACCGGGAAAGTTTACGACAAGTGTATGACCTCGTTGCATGCACACGGCACGCGAGAGCATAGCGCGGCGCGTCTTGGTCATGGAGTACGTACGGATTGCCTCTGCAATACCCGGCACATCGCGGTCGCAGACGGCACGCGTCGCCTCGGGCGTCACGTCGCGCATCGAAAGCCCCGTGCCGCCACAGGTGAGCACGACATTGGCGTGGCACTCATCGGCAGCTTCCACAATGGCATCACCGATCTCGCTGGCGTCGTCGCGCACGACCACATGTGAGACGACCGTCCAGCCCTGCGCCTCGATAAGTTCCTCGAGTGCGGCTCCAGCCTCGTCCTGAGCAAGATCGCGCGTATCCGAGCACGTCACGATCGAAATCTTCAACTCCATAGTCTTCCTCCTACAACACCGTGCCCTCGGGCAGGTCGACACGCACGACATCCACGACGTCGCCCGCCTTGAGCTCGCACGGTCCTTCGTCAATACGCAGCAGGCAGTTGGACCGCTGCATCGTGCCGAGCAGCGCCGAATTCTGCGTCTTGGCCTCGGTCACCAACAGCTCACTGGTCTCGGGGTCGCGCAAAACCGTGGCGCGATCGAAGAAGCGTCGGTCCTGGCGCTTTTTCACACCGTGGGTAAGAGCCGCTCGCTGCACGGGGCGCGCCCCCTCGGCAAAGCCACGCATTTTGCGAATTGCCGGGCGCGCGAGCATCTCAAAGCCCACGTACGCCGCGGCCGGATTGCCTGAAAGCCCCAGGTAGGGCTTACCCCCGAGCAAGCCAAACGTGATGGCCTTGCCCGGACGCATCGAGATGCGATCGAACAGAACCACGCCCTCACGCCGGACGAGCGCCGTCACGAAATCGTAATCGCCCGCCGAGGCGCCACCGCTCGTAATGACAAAATCGCACTCCTGCACGGCACGATGCACCAACTCGGCAATCGCCTGCTCATCGTCGGGCGCAATGCCGTAGAACACGGGCTCGGCTCCCGCATCGAGCGCCTCGGCCATCAACGCCGAGGAGTTGGAATCGCGAATCTGACCGCGCGCCGGCACCTTACTCGGTGCGACCAGTTCCGTCCCCAGCGAGATAATGCCCACACGTGGGGCAGCGTGCACCTTCACGCTCACGTATCCGGCGCTTGCCAGCAAGCCGGCGCCCGCCGGAGCCACGACCTCGCCCGCGTACATCACAACATCGCCGGCATGGGCCTCCTCGGCGGCAGAGCGAACGTTCTCCCCCACCTTGGCAGGCGCCGAGAAGCGAACATGCGAGCCCTCGTTGCCGTCGCCATCGAGCACGTCGACGATCTCGTATTTCACTACGGCGTCGGCACCTTCGGGTACCGGCGCACCTGTCATAATGCGGACCGTCTCGCCCGCGCCGATTGCGCCCTCAAACACATGGCCCGCAGCCTCGTGTCCGATAACGTCGAGCGTCACCGGTGCCTCGCCAGATGCCTGCGCCAAGTCCGCCGAGCGCACGGCATATCCGTCCATAGCGCTGTTGGCAAACGGCGAGATATCGATATCGGCCACCGCGTCCTCGGCCAAGGGAAGACCGGCAGCCTGCCACACGGGAGTCTCAACAAGATCAGTCGGAGCAACGTGCGACAGAACAATCGACTGCGCGTCCTCCAGCGGAATGAGTTTCTCTGCCATATGCACCTCTTAATGCCACGGCGCACAACAGGGGCGCCGATTCTTTATGCTTGTCTCAGTATAATCCCCCGACGCACGACCGCGACTCGGCCTGCACCCGCAAATACACCTGTCGGTTGCAGGCCGCGAAACAGAATGGAAACCAACCCACCGGCTCGTCGCGTTTACCGCGTTTTATAATGCTTGCGTTGCAACCTAAAAGAGGAACGTATGGCTCATAACGACAAACCCGAAAGCGCAAACGAAGCGCAGAATCATTCCCAGCCGCTCGACGAAGGCGGTTTTTTCTCCCTGAACGACGTCATCGCGGCAGGCAGGCATCAGCTCACCCGCTCTGAGCATCTCTTGGCTGCCGACACGCGCCGCAACGCCCGCAACCTACTCGCGAGCGCCAAGTTGCTCGCACTCGTCGTCATCGTCTCGCTCGCCATGGGCGTTGCCGCTTGGGCGTTTTTGGCCTCGTTGAATATCGCGACCGACTATCGCGAGCAGCATGCGTGGATTTACGCGCTGCTTCCCGTTGTGGGCGTTGCCACCGCATGGGTGTACAAAAACCACGGTCTCGCCGCCAAACGCGGTAACAACCTGGTCATCGACTCCGCTCTGGGCACCCGCCTCATCCATATGCGCATGGCCGTCCTCACCTTCGTCTGCTCCACGCTCACGCACCTAACGGGCGGATCGGCCGGTCGCGAGGGAGCTGCGGTGCAGATTGGCGGCACCATCGCCAGCAACATCTCGAGCCTCGCCCACCTCAAAAAGCATGACCACCACGACCTCATGCTCGCCGGCATCTCGTCGGCCTTTGGTGCCGTATTCGGTTCGCCCCTTGCCGGAGCTTTCTTTGGCATGGAGATGTGCTTTATCGGCAAGATTGACTACACCGCGGGCATTTACTGCCTGGTCGCCTCGTTTACCGGCTACTTTACATCAATCGCCCTGGGTACCGAGTACGAAGCGAATGTCATCGTCAGCGTTCCCGCC
>CABRZY010000188.1 GCA_902475475.1 uncultured Collinsella sp. | reverse complement strand
ATAAAAACCACCACAAAGGGGACAGGCACCTTTGTGGTGGTTTGGGGCATCAATAGGTTCTAGGCGCCGCTACAGCTCCACGCAAGGATTGTCGCGGGTCACAAGCGTCTTAACGACAACCGTCGCTCCCAGATAGCGCTCGAGCAGCTCGGCTAAGCGATCGATCGCGGCCTGGCAATCCCCCATCCGTTCGGGCTCAACACACTCAATCGCCAGGAACGCGTCGGCCGAATCGTCGGACAGAGCCGTACGAACGCCGTCGCGCCAGTTCCAGCATCGGCACACGGCGCCCGCATCATCGATGTAGGCGAGCTCGCCGGGCAGCGTCGGATCGTCCGCCTCCTCGCCAAGCGGCAAGAACGCATCGCCACCGTCGGTCACCTTCAAGCGAAGGTCTCCCTCGATCGCATGCAGATCCTCGCCTCCCACGGGCAGCGCGTAGGTCAGCGACACCGTGTTGTAAATATCCACCGCAGGCGTAATGTGGCCCACCGGCTTGCCTTTGAGCACGCGTTTGAGCAGGTTCTCGATCGAACAGCGCGCGCCTTTCTTGGTCTTGAACAGACGATAGGCCTCGCGCCATGCCTTGACCGGTGCGTTCTCGCTGATAGTGTCGCTGGTCAGATGACGCTCCGCATCGATATTGGCGCGGTCGAGCAACGCCGCAATCGCATCCACGTCCTCTTGAGGAATCTGAGCCGTGGGCTTCATGCCCTCCACGACCACAACACCGACCGCTGCCTGCGGAAACAGCTCCCAGAATGAATCCTCGGCAATAAAGCTCTTCATACGCTCTCCCTTCATTGTGCGCGCCCGAGTGAGGGCGCCTAAACAAAAAGCGCCCTTACAACGGCCACCTTCAAAGTCCTACGGTGCCGTCACAAGAACGCTTGCGCTGTCCCCATCCGGAGAAGGGGACGATATGTCAGGCGTATTGTAACCCGAGTCATCCACGCGAGCAAAACCACCACAAAGATGCCTGTCCCCTTTGTGGTGGATATGGACTCACGGCGAAGCTAGTGGCGGAGTCCCAGCAGGCCGCGGCCGCGATGACGGGCGTCGGCGTGTACTTGAGCGTGCGGACCGGCGGCTTTGACGGACTCGGGCAGGTGCGAGTACTTCTTCTCGAAGTTCTCCTCGAACATCACCGCCAGGTTGTGCGCGGCCTCGTCATAGCGCGCGGTGCTCTGCCAGTATTGGCGCGGCACCAGGATGCCATCGGGCACGCCGTGGCACGTCGTGGGAATGTCGACGTTAAAGATGTCGTCGTGCAAGAACTCGCTGTCCTCGATGGTGCCGTCGAGGGCGCGGGCCACCAGGGCGCGCGTGTAGGCAAGCTCGATGCGATGGCCCACACCATAACCGCCGCCAATCCAGCCGGTGTTGACCAGGTACACGCGCGTGCGGCCGTCGGCAATGCGCTCGCCAAGCATCTTGGCGTAAACCATGGGGTCGAGCGGCATAAACGGCTCGCCGAACAGCGAAGAGAACGTGGGCGTGGGCTCGGTGACGCCGACCTCGGTGCCGGGAATCTTAGCCGTAAAGCCCGTCACAAAGTGGTACATGGCGGCGTCGGCCGTCAGGCGCGAGATGGGCGGCAGCACGCCAAAAGCGTCGCAAGTCAGGAACAGTACGACACTCGGAGTGGTACCCATGCCCTTAGTCCACGCGTTAGAAATGTGCTCCACGGGATAGGCCACGCGCGTGTTGTGCGTGATCGAGATGTCGTCGTAGTTGGGCTTGCGGTTCTCGTCGAGCACCACGTTTTCGCAGATCGCGCCAAAGCGGACAGCGTTGAAGATCTCGGGCTCGTGGAAGGCGTCCAGGCCCTCGCATTTGGCGTAGCAGCCGCCCTCGATGTTGAAGATGCCCATGTCGGACCAGCCGTGCTCGTCGTCGCCGATCAGCAGGCGCGTGGGATTGGCCGAAAGCGTGGTCTTGCCGGTGCCGGACAGGCCAAAGAACACGGCGGTCTCGTGCGTGACGGGATCCATGCTGGCCGAGCAGTGCATGGGCAGCACGTCGTCCTCGACGGGCAGTAGATAGTTCATGACGCTAAAGATCGACTTTTTAATCTCGCCGGAGTAGCCGGTGCCGGCGACCAGAATCACGCGTTCCTGGAAGTTGATGACCACCGCGGCGCTGGAGTTGAGGCCCTTGATGGCGGGGTCGCACTGGTAACCGGGCGCTGCGAGCACGCAGAAGTCGGGCTCGCCGGTGCGCGCGATTTCGCGGGCAAGCGGTCGGGCGAGCATCTGCTTGATAAAGAGTGCCTGGCTGGCACGCTCGCAGGCAACGAGCAGTCGACGCGGCACTCTTTATCAAGCAGGTTGCGGTCAGCGCCCGCCATGCCGCGCGTGACGAACACGTCGCGCTCGTTGAGATAGTCGACGATGCCGGCCTTGATGGCCTCATAGCTCTCGACGGACAGCGGGCGGTTGACCGCGCCCCAGGCAATCTTGTCGTGAACATCGGGGGTGTCAACGATAAAGCGATCGTTGGGTGAACGGCCGGTGCGCTCCCCCGTCTCAATCACCAGCGCGCCGTTGGATGCCATGCGGCCTTCTTCGCGGCGGATGGCGTGCTCGACGAGCTCCGCGGCGGGAAGATCGACCAGCAGGCGGGGCTGATTCTCGGCGGGATCTTCGACCAGCGTAATACCAAAGTTGGACAAAACTTCTGCAGGGGTAACACCAGGCATGAGGCCTCCTTTAAAAACGCGACACGTGGACGCGGCGCGCACTTTACTCACGTAAAGCCCGTTGTACCCGATATGCAAAAACGTTTTTGCGGCAAGGGCGGCAAGCCCGCCCAACGGTCAAAAATCGCAGACAAGCGGCCCAGTCATTGGGGACGTTCTTAAACGACTAGTCGTTGGGGACACTCTTGAACAGGCAACATTCAAGGAGTGTCCTCGGATGCCGGCACTTAGGGACGTTCCCAAAGTGCCGGCACATAAGGAACGTCCCTAAGTGCCGACTGCTGAATGGCGCCGCCGAAATTATTGAACAACCTGTTCAAAAACACGAATGGATACCACCGCGACTATACTAGAGCGCAGCAATAGAAAGGACCCCGCTTTGAGCATCACGCCCCTCGATAGCATTCGCCGCGCCATCGCCCGCCGCAATGGCGTCGCCGACTCCGCCGTAGCGGGCAGCGGCACCGCAAGGGCCCAGGGCGGCCGCATCGAGAACGGCCTCTTCCCTGCCTCGCACACTGCCGAGGAACTCGCACGCATCCAAGAGCTGAGTCAGCGCAACGCCGGCGGGCCCGATAGCAGCCAAGCCACACGTCGCCGGCGCGAACGCGATCGGGAGCCCGGCCCCGTCCGCCGCA
>CABRZY010000187.1 GCA_902475475.1 uncultured Collinsella sp. | reverse complement strand
GGCATGATTCCCAAGCTGCGTGCCCCCGCCGCGACGGTAGCGATGACGGGGATGTACTCGCTATCGAGCAGGCGCTCGATATAGTCGGTGTTGACGTGCGTGACCTTGCCCACGCGGCCGAGCTCGGGGTCGAGCGGCTCGGCGATGAGCGTGCCGGCATCGCTGCCCGACACGCCCACGGCCAGGTTGCCGTGGTGGTTGATGGCAGCAACCAGCTCCTGGTTAACCTTGCCGCCCAGCACCTCGCGCACGATATCCATAGTCGCCGGCGTGGTCACGCGCTGGCCGTTCTTAAACTCGACGGGAATATCGTAATGGCTCAGCGCCTCGTTGATAGCCTTGCCGCCGCCGTGCACGATGACGGGGCGCATACCGATGATCTTGAGCAAAACGATGTCGCTCATCACGTCGCGGCGCAGCTGCTCATCAACCATGGCGGCTCCGCCATATTTGATAACAACCGTCTTGCCGGTCAGGTTCTTAATCCACGGCAGTGCTTCGAACAGCAGCTGCGCGGTTGCTTCGTTGGATTCGCTCGAACGACAATCGCGTGCGAATTTCATAATCTGCCTCGTCTTTCGTATCGTTATCGCGCCGTGCTCCGCTGTCCGCAATCGCGGCAAGATGCGCAGCGTGCCTGGAATCTAGGAACGGTAGTCACCGTTAATGGAGATGTACTCGTGCGTGAGGTCGCAGGTCCACACGGTCGTTGCCGCGTCGCCTGCGCCCAGGTCGGCCGAGATCACGATCTCGGGCGCCTCGAAACGTCGTAGAGCCTCGCCCTCGTCAAAGGGAACAGTCAGACCATCGCGACAGACAGGCATGCCCATCATGTCGATGGAAACGTCTTCCTGATTAAACTTCACGCCGCACTTGCCGAGTGCCATGGCGACGCGGCCCCAGTTGCAGTCGTGGCCGGCGATGCAGGTCTTAACGAGCGGCGAGTTGGCAACGGCGCGGGCGGCGATATCGGCCTCCTCGTCGTTCACGGCGCCGGTAACGTTGACCGTAACAAGTTTGGATGCGCCCTCGCCGTCGGCGGCGATGTTGCGCGCCAGGCTCTCGCACACCTCGTGCACGGCAAATGCCAACTCGTCAAAGGCATCGGAACCCTCGACGATAGGCTCGGCATCTGCGGCAGCGGCGCCGGAGGCAAGCATGATGCAGGTGTCGTTGGTCGAGGTGTCGGAATCGACCGTTACCTTGTTAAAGGTCTGCTTGACGGTGGAGAGCAACAGGGCGTGGAGCGCCGCCGGCTCGACGGGGGCATCGGTAGTGATGACCGCGATCATGGTGGCCATGTTGGGCATGATCATGCCCGAGCCCTTGCACATACCGCCCACCGTATAGGCATTGCCTGTGTGTCCCGCAGCCTCGCTGACGTAGGACACGGCGTACTCCTTGGAGTGCGTGTCGGTCGTCATGATGGCGCGAGCGGCATCGGCGCCACCGTGGGCGGAAAGTGCCTCGTAGGCAGCAGGAATGGCGGTCTCAAACGTGTCGATCGGCAGAATCTGGCCAATCACACCCGTGGAGGCAACCAGAATCTGCTGGGGTTCGCAGCCGATGACCTGCGATGCAATGCTGCACGTCTCGCGCGCGCATGCAAGGCCAGTCTCACCCGTGGCGGCGTTGGCATTGCCAGAGTTGACCGAAACGCCGGCGATGATACCGTAGCCCTTGTCGGCACCGCCCAGGTTGGCACGGCTCACTTGCACGGGCGCCGCGCAAAAGCGATTGGTGGTAAACACGCCGGCACCGGGACAGGGTTTATCGGGCACGACGAGCGCGTAATCCAGACGCTCGGGGTTCTTGCGGAACCCAGCGTGGATGCCCGCAGCTTTAAAACCAGCCGCAGCCGTAACGCCACCCTCGACGGCGCGAATCTTGATATCAAACAGCTCGGTATTCATCGTCTTCATGACTCCTTATGTCAAACAAAAAACGGACATCGGTTGGTGCGCCATGCCAGTCGTAATCATGAGACCAGCTTAAGAGTGGCGCCCCACTCGATGCCCGACTACCAAATCGTTAACAATCGAATGTGCTACACCGGGCACGCCACTGTGGGCAAGCCTCGTCGCTCGTCAAAACCAAAGACGATGTTGGCGCACTGGACCGCCTGGCCTGCTGCACCCTTGCACAGATTGTCGATGGCGCCCGTCGCCACCAGAACGCCCGCGCGCTTGTTGAGCGCGAGGCCAATCTGGGCGGCGTTGGTTCCGACGACCGAAGCCGTCTTGGGCTGCTGGCCGGCGTCGAGCACGCGCACAAAGGTGCGTCCAGCGTAGAACTGCTTGTAATAGTCGACGACATCCTCAAGAGCCAGGGAGTCAATGGCCTGCGGCGTGAGCGGCAGCGTCACCGTGGAGAGCAGGCCGCGCTTGAGCGGTGCCAGATGCGGGGTGAAGACGACGCGATCGGTCAGGCCAAGGATTTGCTCAATCTCGGGCGTGTGGCGATGCTTGCCCACGCCGTAGGCCTCCAAGTTCTCGTCGGCGCTGCAAAAATGCGTACGAGCGTTGCAGGACTTGCCGGCACCCGTCACACCGCTGATGGCATCAACGATCACGGGGCCGCTCTGGGCAACCCAGCCGGCGCGCACGGCGGGCGCGGCGGCAAGGCTCGTTGCGGTGGGATAGCAACCGGCGCAGGCGACCAGCACGGACTTGCCGTCAGCATAATCGGATGCGGCGGTCTCCAAGTCCTGGCAGAACAGCTCGGGCAGGCCGAAAGCGCGGGTCTTGAGCAACTCGGGGCTCGTGTGCTCGACGGCATACCATGCCTCAAAGACAGACGCGTCGCTCAGGCGATAGTCGGCCGAGAGGTCAATGCAGGAGACTCCCGCGGCAAGCAGGGCGGGCACCTGAGCCATGGCGGCGGTGTGCGGCACGGCAAGAAAAACCGCATCGCAGCTCTTGAGCTCGGGCGCGTCATGCGTGGTGAAAACCAGATCGCTCGCGCCAGCAAAGCTCGGATACACCGCGGACAGCGGCTGGCCGGCATCGGCGTTGGACGTAATGGCGACAAGTTCAAACTCGGGATGACCGAGCACGAGGCGAATGAGCTCGGCTCCGGCATATCCAGCCGCGCCGACGATTCCAACCTTCAAAGACATATCAGACTCCTTGTCTGCGATTTATGCACCGATGCGCATTTCGCAGCGGTCGTTATGAAGTGGGTTGAAACTTTAGCACCAAAAGATGCATTAACACGTAAATGGTTTACATATTCATGCATTGAAACATTCCCGACACATTCGCTTGAAGGAATTGACAAATGGAGCGGGCCCCGTATCGACCGGCACTCCTTACGGCGCCGGAGCTGCTGCAAAACCAACGCTTTGAGGCCACGA
>CABRZY010000186.1 GCA_902475475.1 uncultured Collinsella sp. | reverse complement strand
GCGACCATGTCGCGCACGCCAAAGTTGAGCAGGTAGTTATCGAGCAGGCGGCCGATCAAAAACTCGATCGAGAAGTAGTACACGCGCTTCTTGCCCTCGGCGGTGGCGCGGGCGTCGCTCTTGGTGGCAACGGTGCGTGCCTTCTCGGCCACGAGCTTGGCCAGGGCGTTAAAGCGGTCGAGGTCGCTGGCGGCCTCGACGCTCTTGCCGCTGATGCTCATGACGGCATCGCGATAGAGCTCGGTAAACTCCTGCTTGTTGTCGAAGATCTTATTCATACGTTCCTTCCCCCGGGGATGTTTCTCCCGGAACGGTTATGACTTGTATCCTACGCCCCGGCGGGGCGGGTAATTACAGTGGTAACACCTTTGTTACGCTTTCTTGGCAGGATCCTTAACGGCAGCTGCCTTGGCCTTGGAAGCAGCCTTCTTGGTCGTAGTGGACTTGGCCGAAGCCTTGGCAGCGGGCTTTGCGGCGGCCTTCGCCTTAACCGGAGTCTTCTTGGCAGCCGCGGTCTTGGGCTTCACCGAGGACGCACGCTTGCGCGTCGCCTTTTTGGGCTCCTCGACCACGGGCGGCTTGTAGCTGCTGGGACCGCGGCGCTTAAGCACCACGCCAGCCAGGCCGGGCACCTTAATCTCGATGGAGTCCATCTGCCCGTTCCAGGGATAGGGCTCGCTCGAGCAGGTATAGGGTTCATCACCGGCGTATCCGCTGCCGCCAAATTCGGGACGGTCGGAATCGAAGATGACCTCCCAGTCGCCCTCGCGCGGCACGCCCACGCGGAAGCTCTCGTAGCTCGCCGGGTCAAAGTTGATCAGGATCACCAGGTCGTCATCGACGTCCTCGCCCTGACGCACAAAGCTCACGATGGACTGCTTGGAGTTGTCCGCGTCGATCCAGGTAAAGCCGTCGTCGGTGTAGCCGCGCTCGTACAGGGCGGGCTCAGCGGTGTACAGGTGGTTGAGCGCCTTGATAAACGCCTGATGATGACGGTGGGTCTCGTACTCCTCGGTCAGGAACCACTGAATGGACTCGTAGTAGCGCCACTCAATAAACTGGCCGATCTCGTTGCCCATAAAGTTGAGCTTGGCACCGGGGTGTGTCATCTGGTAGAAAGCCAGCGTGCGCAGACCGGCAAACTGGCGCCACCAGTCGCCCGGCATGCGGCCGATCAGCGAGCACTTGCCGTGTACGACCTCGTCGTGGCTCAGCGGGCAAATAAAGTTCTCGGTAAAGGCGTACATGATGGAGAACGTGAGCAGGCCGTGGTTGCCGGGGCGCCACGGAAAATCGGTCTGCATGTAGTGCAGGGTGTCGTTCATCCAGCCCATGTCCCACTTGTAGTGGAAGCCCAGGCCGCCATCCTGCGGCGGATAGGTCACGAGTGGCCACGCGGTGGACTCCTCGGCCATCATCATCACGTCGGGGAAGTGGGCCTCCACGGCGCAGTTGACCTGGCGGATAAACGCGCTGGCATCCAGGTCCTCCTCGGTACCGTACTTGTTGAACTTCTTTTGGCCGGGATCGTCAATGCCAAAGTTGAGGTACAGCATGCTTGACACGCCGTCCATGCGAATGCCATCTACGTGGAAGTTCTCGAGCCAATACAGCACGTTGGAGACCAGGAAGGAGCGAACCTCGCCGCGGGCGAAGTCAAACTTGTGCGTGCCCCAGTTGGGGTGAATCTCGTGCTCAAACAGCATGTGGCCGTTAAAGGTGGCAAGGCCGTGGGAGTCGGCGCAAAAACCGCCGGGCACCCAGTCCATAATCACGCCGATGCCCGCCTCGTGGCACGCGTCGATAAAGTGCATGAGCTGCTGCGGGTTGCCGTAGCGCGACGTGGCGGCAAAGTAGCCGGTCGTCTGGTAGCCCCAGGAGCCGTCGAAGGGATGCTCCATGAGCGGCATGACCTCGATATGCGTGTAGCCCATGTCGCGCACGTAGTCCACGAGCTCGACCGACAGGTCGTCGTAGGTGTAGAACTCGCCGCGCTGTGCGGGGAAGGGGTCCATGGGACCGGGGTAGTTGCCGTATTCGTCCGGCTCGCCCTGTGGCGCGTCGCCGTGGCGCTTCCACGAGCCAATATGCACCTCGTAGATGTTGAGCGGCTGCGACATGTGGTTGTGGCCGGCGCGGCGCTTGAGCCACGCGGCGTCGTTCCACTGGTAGCCATCGAGGGTCCACAGCACGCTGGCGGTACCCGGAGGGCACTCGGCCTTAAAAGCATACGGATCGGCCTTGTAGAGCTTTTCGCCCTCGTTGGTCTCGATGAGGTATTTATAGAGCTGGCCCTGCTCTGCGCCAGGAATAAAGCCTTCCCAGATAGAGCTCGTATGCACGGGCACCAGCGGGTTGGCTTGTTCATCCCAATTGTTGAATTCACCGATAACGTGGACGCTCTTTACGTCGGGCGCCCAAACGCAAAAACGCCAGCCGCGCGTACGCTGCTGCGTGTCGGGATGCGCGCCCATCTTTTCCCAGCTGCGCTCCCACGTACCGATGCCAAACAGATAGACATCGTCCTTGGAGAGTTCCGGTGCGTGCGGGGCGGCTTTACGGGTAGCGGGCTTTTTGGTTGCTGGCTTTAGCTTTGTATCGCTCACGTTTGATCCCATCATGACGCGGCAGCGTGTTGCCTTGGTGACTAGATGCGAAAGGTCCAAGGCTGCACGAATCGAAGGGACGGCGAAGTTTCTGTGATTCGTTCCACCTCGCGTGCTCGGTGGAACTTTCGGCAGAAACTACGATAACACCTGTGCGTTAGCTTTATGGACGAAAGCGGATTTGCGAGGGCGTTTAATCGGTAAGCGACATGTTTATACCACTGGCAGAATTGCCGTGGTAAAACTCTTGACAGTTTTACCAATTTGGGTTTCAAAATTGTTAGGCTGACGTTTGGTAAAACGTTTTTAGCAGGATGTTTACCATTTGATATCGAAAGGTTCGTTTATGCCCTATACCGCCGCTCCCAAGGTTGCTTTTATTTTCGATTGCGATGGCACGCTGGTTAATAGCACCCCCGTTTGGGCCTATGCCCAGCCCGAGTTATTGCACCGCCACGGTGTCGACGTGACGGTCGACGATTTTGCCCAGTTTGAGCATTTGTCGCTGGAGGATGAGTGCCAGGCCTACCACGACACCTGGGGCATTGGCGCGAATGGCGAGGAGCTCTACCGTGAACTGAGTGACATCCTGATCGATGGCTACTCTAAGGTGCCGCCGCGCGACGGGCTCCTGGCATTTTTGGAGCAGGCGAAGGCGGCGGGAATTGCCATGTGCGTGGCTACGTCCACGCCGGCCGAACTGGTAAAGTCTGCGCTTGCGGGTGCCGGGCTCGATGCCTACATGGAGTTTGTGACCACCAC
>CABRZY010000185.1 GCA_902475475.1 uncultured Collinsella sp. | reverse complement strand
ATGCGTACACGATTGAGCGGGCGACTCGTTGAGCTCATCCTCGACGATGCGCCCGTCGCGCAGGCGCAGCACGCGATTGGCCATGCGCGCGATGGCGGCGTTGTGCGTGACGATAATGATGGTGCAGCCGTAGGCGCGGTTGACATCCTCCATGAGCTGCAAGATTTCCTTGGACGTCTTGTAGTCAAGCGCGCCCGTGGGCTCGTCGCACAGCAGCAAGCCCGGGTTTTTGACGAGCGCGCGGCCGATGGCGCAGCGCTGCTGTTGGCCGCCCGAGACCTGGCGCGGGAACTTGTTGCGATGTTCATAGAGGCCCAGCGAGCGCAGCAGGTCGTCGACGCTGAGCGGGTTTTTGGACAGGTGCGCCGTGACCTCGATGTTTTCCTTGATGGTGAGATCGGGCACCAGGTTGTAGAACTGAAAGACAAAGCCCAGCTCGCGGCGGCGGTACTCACCCAGGTCGGCGGGCTTGAGCACCGTGAGGTCGCAGCCGTCCACCATGATGGAGCCGGCGTCGGCATCCTCCAGGCCGCCGATCAGGTTGAGAAAGGTCGACTTACCCGAGCCCGAGGGCCCAGCATGACGCAGGTCTCCCCGCGGTTGATGGACGTGTCGATGCCATCGAGTACCGTCAGGCGCGCATCACCGTCGCCGTAGTGCTTCTTGAGCCCCTTGACCTGGACATAGGCTTCCTGCGTTGCCATGGTATCCCCCGTTGTTAGCCTCGTACTACTTTATGAACGTAATAGTAAACCTTGGCGAACTATTTTGGGGCGAGAGTGGGGATTTGTTTCAAGACTAGTCATTGGGGACGTTCTTAAATGACTAGCTGTTGGGGACACTCTTTCGCCACCCGGCAGTTAGGGACGTTCCCTTTCTGCCGGCAGCTGGGGACAGTCCTTAGCAAGCCGGCGGTTCGGCAAAGACTGTCCCCAATGACTAGTCGTTTAAGTCTGTCCCCAATGAGTAGGTGTCTAGGCGTGGGATTTGTTGTGGGCGAGGGCTAGGCCTACGGCGGCGATGGCCGCGGCAAAGAGCACTGTGACGCCCAGATCGCAAGCGATGTCACCCAGCACGGTGGACGTCAGGTCCGCGGCGAGCGCCTTGCCGATCGCGTCGTTCACCCAATACGTCGGCACAAAATGCGCCGCGGTCTGCACGGCTGGGCCCATCAGCGACAGCGGCATCCAGGCGCCGCCCAAAAACGTCATGAGCATGCCGAGCAGGTTGCCCACACCGTTGAGCAGCTCCTCACGCGCACCCAGGCTCGAAAGGGCGAAGCCAACGGCCAGAGGCGTGCACGCCAGGGCAAACGTCGCCGCCAGCGCCAGGCACACACGACCCACGCCGACCTCGGCAACCGCGCCGGCAAAGCCCACGACGCCCATCATGCTCGACACAAACCAGATGCAGACGGTGAGCACTGCGGCAGCCGCGAACACGGCAAGCGAGCGCTGGCGCTCGGAGACCGGGCCGGCATCCATACGACGCACGCGCTCGGGCTCGTTCATGCCCGAGAACACCAACCCCACCGATACGATGACCGACGAGATAATCGCGTACGCGCCAAAGTTGAAGTACGACTCGAGCGTGGCGGCAGCAGTCGAGTCGACCTTGACCTGCTCGATCTGGACCTCCGCGCGCTTTGCAGCGGCATGCTCGGCGGCCTTGGCAACGTCGCCGTTAGAAGCAGCGGGCTCAAGCGCCGCCGCAGCGCCCGCGAGCGAGATCCAGCGCGAGGCCTCGGCAGACGAAAGCGCCGCCGCCATGGTGCCGGCACCGTAGGTCACATCGAGCTTGGGCAGGGACTCCCCCACGCGGGCGGCTGCAACGAGGTCGTCCTCAAACCCCTCCGGGATAAAGAACACGCAGTCGGCGCTGCCCTTGGCGCTGTTGCTCTTGGAGAGCGCGTCCGCAAGGTCGTAGGTGTCGTCGCCGACGCCCATGACCAGGTCAAAACGCGAACCTAGGTGCTTGGTGAGCGCACGTGAAAGATCACTGCCGTCGCGGTCGACCACGATCACGTTGGCATCGTAGGGCTTGTACTCGGTGAGCTGCGACGAGTTCCAGCTCACCGAGGCCGCGATGAATACGCCCATGAGCGAAATGAACACCGTATAGATGAGCAGGTAGAATGGGTGCGCCAGCGCCATGCGAAGCGCGGTCTTAAAGGTGCTCATAGCGGCTCCTTCCAAAGATCAGCGTAGCGGCGGCGACAAACACCAGCGTCATGAGGACCAGCGCGCCGGCGCGAACGGCAAAAGGTCCCAAGTCTTCAAAGAAATACAGGCGGTTGAACATGTCGCAGACAAGCTTGACGGGGTTGAGCCAGCACTCAGCCGGGCAGGCGCGGGCAACGTCGTCGGCAAGCGCCATCGCTGGCTCGCCGTAGAGGCCGGCGAACAGGGCGCACGTAGTGGCAAAGCCCGTGAGGATGCCAGACTTGGACGCCTTGCCGCCCTTAACGGGAAGCGTGCCCACAAAGAGTCCCAAGCCCGTGGCGGCAAGCGCGGAAGCGGCACCGCCCACCAAACACAGCCCCTCGCGCCCGCCAAAGTCGACGCCCACGACCAGACGCACGTAGCCGATCGCGATCGCCATCGAGGCAAAGGAGACCAGCCACGAGCCCACAAAGATACCGGCCAGCGACGCCGTTTTGGAAAGACCGCCCGCGCAGCGGCGCGCGCCAAGGCCCGACAGATTGGGCTGCAGATCGACGACGCTCAAGGCGGCAAACTCCGCAGACATCATCGCGACCAGGCCAAAGAGCGCGTAATAGTAGATGACCGTGCCATCGGGCGTGGTGCGTGTCAGGCTTACGCGGCGGGTGCCGCCCTCGAGCGACAGGGCGCGCGCAACCGCCTCCGGGTCGGCGAGCGCCGCCGGGTTGTCCTGGACAATCTGAGACATGAGCTCGGCATTTTGTGTATACGAGCTTGCCACCGTCTCCAGAATGCTGCGGTCGGTGAGCACCGTTGAGGCACGCGAGCTGTCGCAGCTCGACAGCAACGTGAGCTTGGGTGCGCCCGCGTCGTCGACCGTATAGATGCCCGCGACCTCGCCGGCCTTAAGCACACGGTTCGCATCGGCTGCGTCGTCGCACTCGTGGATCTCGAGCAGCTGATTGTCGCTCTCCTTGGCAAGCGACGCCGCCACGTCCTTAAAGGTCGAGGCGTCCCAGGCCTCGTCCGCTATGACGGCAACCGGTACCGGGTCGACCGTGCCGTCAGAGCTCAGATTCGCAAACATAAACATGAACATCGTGGAAAGTGCGATGGGAAAGAGAGCGCCCCAGACCCACGTGCTCGGCCGGCGCAGCAGCGTCTTGACCGTAGTGATGATGGTGTTGAACATGACTGCCCCCTAGTCGCGCAGCTCGCGGCCGGTGATCTCG
>CABRZY010000184.1 GCA_902475475.1 uncultured Collinsella sp. | reverse complement strand
CACAGGATTGAGATGGATATAATCGAGTAGCTGCACCGCCTGTGTGTCCGGCTCAACCGCAACCCGCGAATAGCGATTGTCAAACAGATGCCCAGTTCTCCCCGTTTTCCCGTTGAAATACTTAGCATATGCCGTCAGCGCACACTGCATTGCCCTTGAAAGATTGGCAAATGGATCATCAACCATCAAATGGAAGTGATTATCCATAAGACACCAAGCCAACACTGCCACTTTATGGCGTGCAAACCTGTCCGAGATGTCCGATAAGAAACGATATCGGTCAGAGTCATCTTCAAAAATAATCTGTTTAGAGTTACCACGGTCAAAGACGTGGTAATAACCGGTGAGCGAAACGGCGCGGGCACATCGAGGCATAATCTCTCCTTTCAAAAACTGAACAGGCAACACCTAAAAGGAGAGAAGGAACGCGAAATGCTGAGCCTGTGACCTATTTATATCCAATGAGCGGCAAAAACAGGCCCAGAACGGCAAAATGGCAAATCGATGTCTGTCCCAAATGAGTGAAAGCACTCATGTAAGTCTGTCCCCAATGAGCGGGGCGATGCAGCAGGTAGATAGTTTTAGTTAAAGCGTTTCAGTTTATTGAAGCGTTTTAGTGTGCCTTTTACGGGAATCTTACCGTTCACCGAATAATTTCTTGCTATCATGCAAGGCGTAGGGTAAATCTCCGATCGCAAGGAGACACAAATGGTGAAAAAGTCACCGGAAAACACTACTCCCGCAATTGTGGACAACGTAGAGGCGCTTGAGGCTAAGCTCGCTCAGATGCGAGAGGCCCAGGCGCTTTTTGCTACGTACACGCAGGAGCAGGTCGACAAGATCTTCTATGAGGCCGCCATGGCCGCCAACAAGGCTCGTATCCCGTTGGCGAAGATGGCCATCGAGGAGACCGGCCGCGGCGTTCTTGAGGACAAGGTCATCAAGAACCACTACGCCGCAGAGTACATCTACAACGCTTACAAGAACACCAAGACCTGTGGTGTCCTGGAGCGCGACGAGGCTTACGGCATCACCAAGATCGCCGAGCCCATCGGCATCGTGGGCGCCGTCATCCCGACGACCAACCCCACCTCCACCGCGATCTTCAAGACGCTGATCTGCCTGAAGACCCGCAACGCCATCATCATCTCCCCGCACCCGGCTGCCGCCAAGTGCACCATCGCCGCCGCCAAGCTCGTGCTTGACGCCGCCGTCAAGGCCGGCGCCCCCGAGGGCATCATCGGCTGGGTCGATGTCCCCTCCATCGAGCTGACCAACATGGTCATGCGCGACGTCGACATCATCCTTGCCACCGGTGGCCCGGGCATGGTCAAGGCCGCTTACTCCTCGGGCAAGCCCGCCCTGGGCGTTGGCGCCGGTAACACCCCGGTCGTCATCGACGACACCGCCGACGTGCTGCTCGCCGTCAACTCCATCATCCACTCCAAGACCTTCGACAACGGCATGATCTGCGCTTCCGAGCAGTCCGTGACTGTCATCGACAGCATCTATGACCAGGTTAAGGCCGAGTTCCAGAAGCGCGGCTGCTACTTCGTCAAGCAGGGTGCCGAGATGGAGGCCCTGCGTGCCGCCATGTTCAAGAACGGCGCCCTCGATCACCGCATCCCCGGCATGGCTGCCGCCAAGATCGCCGAGCTCGCCGGCATCGAGGTTCCCGCCAAGACCAAGATCCTGATCGCCGAGGTCACCTCCACCGACCCCACCAAGGAGGAGTTCTCCCACGAGAAGCTCTCCCCGGTCCTGGCCATGTACCACGCCAAGGACTTCCAGGAGGCCGTCGACAAGGCCGAGCACCTGGTGCTCGCCGGTGGCCCGGGCCACACCGCCTCTCTGTACGTGCACCCCGCCCAGGCCGAGAAGATCAGCCTGTTCGAGCACGTCATGAAGGCCTGCCGTATCGTCATCAACACCCCGTCCTCGCACGGCGGCATCGGTGACCTGTACAACTTTGGCATGAAGCCGTCTCTGACCCTGGGCTGCGGCTCCTGGGGCGGCAACTCCGTCTCCGAGAACGTTGGGGTGAAGCACTTGATCAACGTTAAGACTGTGGCCGAGCGCCGTGAGAACATGCTGTGGTTCCGCGCTCCCGAGAAGGTCTACTTCAAGAAGGGTTCCACGCCCGTCGCCCTCGACGAGCTGGGCAACGTCATGGGCAAGAAGCGTGCCTTCATCGTCACCGACCAGTTCCTCTTCAAGAATGGCAACACCCGTGCCATCGAGGCCAAGCTCGACGAGATGGGTATCGCCCACGACTGCTTCTATGACGTCGAGCCCGATCCGTCGCTGCAGTGCGCACGTCGCGGCGCCAAGCAGATGGCTCTCTTTGAGCCGGACGTCATCATCGCCGTCGGCGGTGGCTCCGCTATGGACGCCGGCAAGATCATGTGGATGATGTACGAGCACCCCGAGTGCAAGTTTGAGGACATGGCCATGGACTTCATGGACATCCGCAAGCGTATCTTCACCTTCCCCGAGATGGGCAAGAAGGCCTACTTCGTCGCCGTCCCGACCTCTTCGGGTACCGGCTCCGAGTGCACGCCGTTCGCCATCATCACCGACAAGGAGACCGGCATCAAATGGCCGCTCGCCGACTACGCGCTGCTCCCCAACATGGCTATCGTCGACGCCGACAACTGCATGACCGCCCCGCGCGGCCTGACCGCTGCCTCCGGCATCGACGTCATGACCCACGCCATCGAGTCCTACGTCTCCATCATGGCTTCCGACTACACCAAGGGCCTCTCCGAGCGCGCTGCTAAGCTCGTCTTCGAGAACCTGCCCTCCAGCTTCACGAACGGCGCCAAGGACCCGCATGCCCGCGAGGAGATGCACAACGCCTCCTGCATGGCCGGTATGGCCTTCGCCAACGCCTTCCTGGGCCTCAACCACTCCATGGCCCACAAGCTCGGCGCTTTCCATCACCTGCCTCACGGCCTCGCAAACGCCGTCATCTTGACCCGCGTCATGCGCTACAACGCCGCCGAGGCTCCCGTCAAGATGGGTACCTTCTCCCAGTATCCTTACCCCAACGCGCTGCACAACTACGCCGAGATGGCCAAGTACTGCGGCATCGAGGGCAAGGACGACAAGGAGGTCTTCGAGAACTTCATCACGAAGCTCGAGGAGCTCAAGGACTTCATCGGCGTCAAGAAGACCATCGCCGACTACGGTGTTGACGAGCAGTACTTCCTCGACACCCTCGACGAGATGACCGAGCAGGCATTCAACGACCAGTGCACCGGCGCTAACCCGCGCTACCCGCTCATGAGCGAGATCAAGGAGCTCTACCTGGACGCCTACTACGGCCGCGAGCCCCAGGACTACGCCGTCTGCTAGTTTTAGCACGGTTTTTAACGGCGGGGGTGACGATCTTGTCGCCCAGGTCG
>CABRZY010000183.1 GCA_902475475.1 uncultured Collinsella sp. | reverse complement strand
AGCTCAAGAGCCGTACCAAGGGCTATGCCTCGCTCGACTACGAGTTCAACGAGTACCGTCCATCCGAGCTTGTGAAGCTCGATATCCTGCTTTCGGGCGACGAAGTGGACGCGCTGTCGTTTATCGTCCATAAGGACAAGGCATATGGCCTGGCCCGTGGCCTGTGCGACAAGCTCAAGGAGATCATCCCACGTCAGCTGTTCGAGGTGCCTATCCAGGGTGCTATCGGCAACAAGATCATCGCCCGTTCCACCGTCAAGGCGCGTCGCAAGGACGTGCTTGCCAAGTGCTACGGCGGCGATATTTCGCGTAAGCGCAAACTGCTCGAGAAGCAGAAAGAGGGCAAGAAGCGCATGAAGGCCATCGGCTCGGTCGAGGTCCCGCAGGAGGCGTTTATGGCGATCCTCAAGGTGGACGAGTAGGTCCATGGCGCTTTCCGAATACAGCAAGCGGCTGCTGGGCGCCTATGCCGAGCAGCCGTTCCTTATGGCTCCCATGGCGGGCGTGACTGACCCTGCCTACCGCATCATGTGCCGTCGCCGCGGTGCCAATCTCGCCTATAGCGAGATGGTGAGCGTGGCGGGCCTTGCCTATGCTAGCAACAAAACGTGGCGCCTGGTGCTGCCGGCCGACGAGGAGCAGCAGATTTGCGTGCAGCTCTTTGGCTCCAAGCCCGATCAGTTTGCGAGTGCCGTCGCCGCCGTCGAGGAGCGTGTGGGCGATCGCCTGTCGCTCATCGATATCAACATGGCCTGTCCTGCCCGAAAGGTTGTCACCAAGGGCGAGGGCTCTGCCCTTATGCGCACGCCCGATTTGGCCGAGAAGATCGTCGAGGCGGCGGTGGGCGCGGCGCATGTGCCCGTGACCGTAAAGATCCGCAAGGGCTTTTATGCCGAGGACCGTAATGCCGCGACGTTTGCCCAGATGCTCGAAGGCGCCGGTGCCGCCGCAGTCGCCGTACATGGTCGTTGCGCCACGCAGCTCTATACGGGCAAGGCCGATTGGTCGGTCGTCGATGAGGTGGCCGACGCCGTCGAGATTCCCGTTATCGGTTCGGGCGATGTGTTCTCGGCCGAGGACGCTGCTGAGCATCTGCAAGGTTCGAGTGCCAGCGCGGTGTTTATCGCGCGCGGCATCTACGGCAACCCGTGGGTGTTCGGTGACGCTCGCGCCCTTGCACTCGATGGCACGCCGGTTCCTTCTCGCTCCTCGGTCGAGCGCCTGGAGGCTCTGCGCGAGCACCTGACGTTGACGCACGAGCTTCTGCCGCTCATGTCGCGTGCCCGCACGTACGCAAGCTGGTACTTAAAGGGCATGCCTCATGCCGCCGCCTGGCGCGCTCAGGTGGTGCGTTGCTCTTCGTACGAGGAGTTTATGGCGTTGGTCGATGATATCGAGCGCGATGTGGTGGCCTGCGAGGCCGCGCTTGCCGCCGGTGAGTCGGTGCCCGCTCATCCGCTGGAGGCCTAAGGGTGGCCGTTACCACGCTGTATGTGCACGTGCCGTTTTGCGCTCAAAAATGCCGCTATTGCGACTTTGACTCGCAAAGCGTGGCCCTGTGCGACCTGGACGCTGCACTCGATGCCTATTTTGAGCACCTGTATGTGCGGCTCGATGCCTATGGCAACGCCGGGGCACTCAGGCAGATCCGCACCGTCTACGTTGGCGGCGGCACGCCATCGCTGGCAGGGGAGCGCCTGGTGAAACTTGCCCGGCGTATCTCTGCGTGGTGTAAGCCCGTTGAGTTTTCCTGCGAGGCTAATCCTGAGTCGTTGACTTCGCAGCTCACCGCGGCGCTTGCCGGGGTGGGCGTCACGCGCATTTCTCTGGGAGTCCAAACCCTCGACAACGACGAGCTTGCTGCGATTGGCCGTATTCACGATGCCGAACGGGCGCTCGAGGCTATCGCGACGGTGAAGGATGTTGGGCTCGATGTGTCGTGCGACCTTATGTGCGGGCTTCCCGGACAGACTATGGCGAGCTGGCGATACACGCTTGATAGCGTGCTTGCGGCGGCCCCGCACCATGTGTCGGTCTATCCGCTCACGCTCGAGGAGGGCACGTCGCTTTACCGCATGGCGTGCCGTGACGAGTCACTTGAGCCCGATGAGGATTTCCAAGCCGCATGCATGGACGTTGCGCGCGAGCGGCTGAGTTCGGCGGGCTATCACCCGTATGAGGTGGCGAGCTACGCGCTCGATGGGCATGAATGCGCCCACAACATTGCCTATTGGACCGGACAGGGCTATTTGGGTTTGGGTCGTTCTGCCGCGGGTATGCTCGATGCCGAGGATTTCGATCGCTTGGCCGGGCTGTTTCCTGACGTTCCCGCTCGTGGCGATGCGCATCGCGTGCGACTGGTGCAACGTGACGATGGCGCTAAAGCGTTTGAGGCCGAGTACCTGTCGCATCGCGAGGCGGCGGCCGAGGATTTGATGCTCGCCTGCCGCATGACGCGTGGCATTGGGCCCGAACTGTTGGTTCACTCGGCAAGCGTGATTGCTGCAGACGAGCTGGCGGCGGCCTGCGACCGTGCGCTCGAATTGGGTCTTGCCACTTGGGTGCCCGATCATGTTGAAGGACATGTGGGGTGTGTCACCTCAAAAGACGTTATCGCAGGTCGCGCCCGCGCCCGTTTAGCGCCGACACACCTGGGATGGCTCGATGGAAATATGCTGTTCGAGCTGTTTTGGGATCTAGCTTAGGCCGCTCGGGTAGAATTACCGGAATATATACGCTGCTGTGAGCAGGAGGTTGCCGCGCATGGCGACGATGAACGAAAAAGATTACTACGAGATTCTGGGTGTCTCCAAAGACGCCACCTCGCGTGATATTCAAAAGGCCTTCCAGCAAAAGGCCCGTAAGCTCCATCCGGACGTCAACAAAGAGCCGGATGCCGAGGAAAAGTTTAAAGAGGTTTCCGAGGCCTATGCCGTGCTTTCGGATGAGCAAAAACGTGCGCGCTACGACGCCATGCGTTCTGGTAATCCATTTGCCGGTGCTCCTACGGCTTCGCCTTATGGTGGCGGCTACGCCGGCAACACGGGCTATGGTAATCCCTTTGAGGGTGGCTTTCCTTTTGGCGGTGCCTGGGGCCAGCAGCGTCGTGGACAGGCTGCCTACAATCCCGAGAACGGCGCCAACGTGGTCGTCGATATCAAACTGGACGCCAAGGAGGCCAAGGGCGGTGCCCGCAAGACCGTCCGCTATACGCGCTTCGATACCTGTGGTCACTGCGGCGGCTCGGGTTCTGTCTCCTCCGAGCATGCCCATACCTGCCCAAGCTGTGGCGGCCGCGGCCACATCGACGTCGACCTGTCCTTCCTGTTTGGTGCGGGCACGTTCCAGTCGGTCTGCCCCGAGTGCGGCGGTTCCGGTAAGGTCGTGGCCGACCCCTGCCCCGATTGCGGTCGCCAT
>CABRZY010000182.1 GCA_902475475.1 uncultured Collinsella sp. | reverse complement strand
GAGCTCGTTTTGATCGCGCTCCGCCCGCGATCTACCATGTTTCGGGCGGGGCATTTGCACGCCTGGTGGCAGCGAGTCCCGCGATTGCCGAAGATGCCGCACGCTCGCTCACGCTCGAGCAGCTTGCACCTCTTTTGGGCGACGGGGGTCGTTCGAACCTGTGGGTGAACCGCGAGCTGACGCCGGGGCTTCCCATGTTTGGATACACGATCGAGCGCGACGGGGCACCCGCCGTGTTGATCTTTGTGCGTCGTGCGGCTGAAAACCAAATGACCCTCTATTATCAAAACCTGTTCCGCATCTTGTGCGGGCTGGTCGAAAGCGCGCTCGGCCGTGCTTTTGACTATGAGGCGGTGGCGCAGGATAAACGCTGCGTTGACGGTACTTGCGTGCTCAAGCAGGCTGCCTTTGGCCAAGAGCTCGCGGCGGAGCAAGCGCTGGCAGATAGCAAGATGGGGAGTTTTTTGCTCCTGCGCGTGGTACCGGGCATGGAGCCTGTCGGCGAGCTGGTGGGCGCAATCGGGTCGGCAATCCGCGAGAGCGACGCGGCGGGCTTGGTCGACGGCGACGTGCTCTACCTGCTTATGCGCCAGGCAAAGGCGTGCGATCTGCCCATTATCCGCGAGCGCCTGAGCGCAAAGCGGATTGCGGTGGAGCCCGTCGACGGCGAGGACATCGTGGCGCTGCTGCAGCACATCTCTTACACCGGTGACGGTGAGGGGGGTGCCGCTTGATCTCGCTTGTCGTTGCTGCTGTCTTGCTGCTGATTCATGCGCTGGTTTGCCTGATGCTGTGGACGCTCATGAAGCTGGGCCTGCTGCCGGTGCGCGGGCACATGCTGGCTGTGATAGTGCTGGTGCCGCTGTGGGGCCCGTTGCTGGTGGTTCTGTTATCGATCCGCAGCGCGATGTTTGGCGAGGGACTGAAAGAGTCTGCGCTGGAGTCGCTGCGCTTCAACGACGAGCTCCATCGCAGTATGTCGGTACCGAGTGGTGAGGACGATGCAGGCGTAGTGCCGCTCGAGGAGGCGCTCATTGTCAACGACCCGGCATACCGGCGCCGCCTAATGCTCTCCATGCTCACCGAGGAACCCGACGCGTACCTGGCGCAGCTGCAGGCGGCTAAGCTTAACGACGACGTTGAGGTGGCGCACTATGCCGCGACGGCGGTGGCGCAGATCTCCA
Source organism: uncultured Collinsella sp. (assembly GCA_902475475.1). Lineage (GTDB taxonomy): Bacteria > Actinomycetota > Coriobacteriia > Coriobacteriales > Coriobacteriaceae > Collinsella. The sequence goes on along the minus strand of CABRZY010000182.1, from coordinate 2,267 downwards.
AGGAGTCTGACCTTAAACTGCAGCAGCTGGAGCGTGCCTTCAAGACGGACCCGAGCGCGCAAAACCTCAACGAATACTGTGATTTTCTTGGTGAATACTTGGGCTCGGGCTTGGCTGAGGGGCGCGTCGCTCAGATTCAGCGCCAACAGTACGCGCGCCTGCTTGCGCGTCGCTGCGAGCGCGAGGATACCCTTGAGCTGCGCATTCGATACGCGACAGCGCTGGCCGATGTCGGACAGATCGACGAGTCGCAGGCCGTGACTAACCAGCTGGTGCTCGACGTGCCCGAGGAGCAGGAGGTTTGGATGCTTTGCCTGCGCCTGGCCGTGATGCGCCGTGACGGTGACGAGGTTCACCGTGTGATCGATGCGATTGACAAGCAACATGTGTATTTGAGCGCCGACAACCGCGAAAAGTTGGCGTTTTGGCGCGACGGGGAGGAGGCCAGATGAGCGTGGTGCAACATATCCGCGACCGTGCGGGCCGCTTTCGTTGGATGGGGCTCCTCGTGGTGTGGGCGGTCTTTATTGCCATGGCCGCCGTGCTGCTAGTGGAGCGTGCCGGCGTGCAGTACAGTGCGGGCCAGCATAAGCTGGGGATGCTTGCTGCCAACGATGCGGTGCCGGCCTCCTCGGCAATCTTTGGCCAAAAGCCCACGTGCCTGGTCATTACCGACTCGGACCAAGATGGCGTCGACGACGTTAAAGACCAGTTCGACCAGATTTTGCTGGACATGAAGATCGCTCATCGCGATGTTGATATTGCCACCGACGGTTCGGACGCGATCCCATCGCTCACGTCGTTTGATCGCGTGATTGTGCTTATGCCCTCGCTTGACGGACTGGGTACACATCTGACTGATCTGATGAGTTGGGTGAGTGCGGGCGGCTCACTCATGCTGGGCATGACGCCAGATAACTCGAACTGCCTGCAGGCTATTGCTTCCAAGCTTGGGATCGAATCGGCCGGATATGACTATGCGACAGCCGAAAGTATCGTTCCGAGTGAGGACTTTATGCTGGGCGGGGGAGAGCGCTACGAGTTCTCGGATCCCTTCGATTCTTCGCTCTCGGTTTCATTGCGCGAAACGGCGCACGTCTGGGCAAAGACCGGTGACGCGGGCACGCCGCTCATTTGGTCTAACGATTGCGGCAGTGGTCACACCGTGGTGTGCAACATTGGCATCTACGACAAGGTCATGCGTGGGTTCTATGCTTCGGCCATAAGCTTGCTGGGTGAAGCCACGGCCTATCCGGTCATCAACAGCGCCGTGTTCTATTTGGACGACTTTCCCAGCCCTGTGCCCTCGGGCGATGGTACTTACATCAAGCGCGACTACGGGCTTTCCGTCGCCGATTTTTATGCCAAGGTCTGGTGGCCCGATCTGCAAAAGCTCGCGCAAAAATACGGCATTCGCTATACCGGCGTGATGATCGAAAACTACGAGGACGCGGTCAACCAGACCGAGCCCGCGCGCCAGGCCGATACCACGCAGTTCCGCTACTTTGGCGGCATGCTGCTGCAGATGGGCGGAGAGCTGGGCTTTCACGGCTACAACCATCAGCCCCTGGCGCTCTGGGACACCGACTATGGTACGTTGTACGTCTACAAGACGTGGAAAAACAAGGAAACGCTCGTCGCTTCGCTCAACGAGCTTATAGCCTTCCAGGACGAGGTGCTGCCCAACGCGCACGGCTCGGTCTACGTGCCACCGTCGAATATCCTTTCGGCCCGCGCGCGCCAGCTTATCGGCACCGACGTTCCGCGCATTAAGACTATTGCCAGTACGTACTTTGAGGACGGTACCGACTTGCCGTACGTGCAGGAGTTTGGCGTGGCGAGCGATGGTATTGTGGAGCAGCCGCGTATTGTCTCGGGCGGCATGGTCGACGATTCCTATATGCGCCTGGCTGCCGTGTCCGAGCTCAACATGCACTACGTGAGTACGCACTTTATGCACCCGGACGACCTGCTCGATCCCGATCGCGGCGCCAAGGAGGGCTGGGAGGTCTACAAGGGCGGCCTGGTCGACTACCTGGATTGGCTTACCAAATCCGCGCCCGACCTGCGGCACCAGACGGCGTCGGAGTGCTCTGGTGCCATCCAGCGCTTTTCGTCCGTGACGGTGAGCGTGGATGCCAGTGCGGATGCCTGGACGCTTAGTCTGGGCAATTTCCACGACGAGGCGTGGCTCATGTTCCGCGCCAACAACGGCGAGCCGGGTGCGGTGACGGGTGGCGAGATTACGCATCTGACAGGCGACCTGT
>CABRZY010000181.1 GCA_902475475.1 uncultured Collinsella sp. | reverse complement strand
CCCGTCGACCCGTCCGCACTGTCGGCGCGCAGGGGCGACTCGCCCGTGATGGTGAGCTTGGGCTTGGCGGCGGCCACCTGGTCGACGTCCAGGCCCTCGGCCTTGACCGTCACGGAGCGCGTGCCCTCAAAGGCGGTGTAGCCCTTGGGTGCCTTGAGCTCGCGGACCTCCAGCTTGCCCGAGTCCACGCCCGAGACGGTCACGCGGCCGTCCTCGCCCGTGGTGACGGTGGCCTTGCCCTCTGCATCCCACGTGCCGTCGGCCGCCAGTGTGCGACCGCGATCGTCGGCGATGCTCAGGACCGCCCCGGCAAGCGGCTTGTCGCCGTCGCTGCCGCGCTTGGTGAGCGCGAGATCCCAGGTGTAGGCGCACGCGTCATCGCTCGGCGTGCGGGTGAAGCCGGCGTCGCCGGACTGGTCGGCAAAGGGAGAGCGCGGGTAGCGCAGGTAGACCTCGTTGGGGTTGCCCTTCGCGATGCCGTGGTTGCACGCGCTGTTGAGCGGCGCGTTGTACACGGCGACCACGCGGGCGCCCGCGGTGAAGGCGTCGGCCCCGCCGAGCGCGGCGATCAGGTCGCCGGTGCGCACGGTGAAGGTCTTGCCGTCGGCCGCTACCTTGGTGGCGCACTGGGCCGTGATATCGGTCCAGCCCTTCGCGGGCTCGGTGCCGACGCGGCCGTCCTTGCCGGTCTGGACCGCGTCAAAACCGCCGTCCGTGCCCGCCGCCACGTACACACGCATGCTCGCGGCCACCTTGGAGGGGTCGAGTCCCGCGCTCATGGTGTCAACGAACCGCACCGTATAGGTGTCGTAGGCCGTGAGGCCCGCCGGGACCGTGGCAGAGAGGCGCCAGTACAGGTCGTCGGCGACCGTGGCGTCGGCGGCCTTCTGCCAGGCGGCGGTGCTGTCCTCCAGCACGTGCTTGGCGACCTTGGGGGTCGCGGCCTTGGGCTTGACGGTGACGGCGCTGCCGCCCACCAGGGCCATGATCGGCGCGGTGCCGGCCTCGCCCTGGGCGATGGCGTCGTCTTTGGCGACGATGAGCCAGTAGCCGCAGGGCAGCTCGGCCGCCGTGCCCGCGTTAAGGGCCACGGGCACGGCGCCAGAGCTCTGGAGGGAACGAGCGAGCTGTGCGCTCAGCGCGCTCGTAAGGTGGGAATCGGTGTTGAGCCACTCGGCAGCTTCCTGCGCGGTGGTCTGGGAATTGGGCATGCCGGCGCTGTGCAGCACAGGCAGTGTGGCGTCGCGCACGGCGTCGCTTGCCCAGGCGAGATCGGTGGCAATCTTGGCGTCGCTGTCGCCGTCGACGACGTTGGCGCTAAAGATCTGGTAGGCGTCGTATCTGCTCGCCACGGTGCCGCTCACCGTGATGGAACCGGTCGAGGTCGGCGCGGCCTGCGCGGAAGCGGGGAACACAACCGCGCAGGTGCCGATCAGGAGGGTAAGCAGCGCAAACAAGATCGGGAAGGAGCAAACTTTCTTATTCATGACGCTTACCTCCCTTCGCATTCGCCTTGCGACGAATGTGCATCCAGGCCGCAGCAGCGCAAAGCACCACCGCGCCGGCAAGGTACGTCAGAGTGACGCCCGACATACCAGAAAGGGGCAAAGAGGTGGAGTAGGTGTTGGTGAAGGTGGGGGTAGTGTCGTCGGCGAGCTCATGGTCTGCGGCATCGGCGTTTTTCCACTTGCCATCGGAGTCGACGGTTCCCTTCTTGTAGGTCACCTTACAGTTGATGGCTCCTTTGGTATTGTCCGTTGCAACAACCGTGAACTTGTAGACCGACTTGTCGAACTTGTAGTGCGAGAAAAGCGAACTCTCATCCTTCTCGCGCACATAGTACGTGAAGGTCTTGGAAGCGCCACGGCCGGTGGTGCCCCCGCCCTCGAGCTGTTTCAACTCATAGTTGACTGCTTCAAACGGTAGCGTCTGAGTCTTGTCACCATCAATCTGAGTCTTTACCGTCTTGGCTTTCTCGAAGGCCAGATTATCCGCAAACTCGAGCGTAAACTCCTTCATCTCGCCACCCTTAACGACCTTAGTCGCCTTGGGAGTCCAGGAGCCGCTGGAGGTGTACGGAGTGTACTTGTTGGTGAAGGTCTTTCCCGCGTTGGAGTCGATAATCGAATAATAGCCTTCGCTGTCTCTTTCCATAGTGCCCAGCGCTTTTGTTGTATCTCCGGAGCGCCCGGTCGCACTCACGCTTGTAATCGTATAGTTATGGACGTAAAGCGGAACGTTCTGACTTGAATCATCCTTCTTCGGCACATTCATGAGCAAAGTTTCGTTGTCCGTGAGCTGCACCTCGATCTCGTACACAGTGTGGTCGTACTCAATGTCAGAGTCTCCACCGGTCTGTTCGACCAAGTAGTATGTAATCTTGTTAGCCACAACAGTCTTATCTACGAACTGTTCACCAAGGTCAAACGTAATGTTACCTTCAGCGTCATTCTTGGCAGACCCGACTAAGGTGCAGTCACCATCGCTGAAAGAGTCATTTTTCCAAGAAGGCGCCGTCGCAGTATCCGAATCCTTGCGATAAACCGCGAAAGAAAACTGATCTTTTGTGAGCATTTCTTCTTTTTCGGTTTGCTTATTTTTCAGCGCCTTTGACGCCTTTAGCTTAAGGCTTGGGTAGACGTACGTATCCGCAGGCAAGCCTAGGTACAGGTCGCCGTTCGACATGATGCCGCCGCCATGGTCCCAGGAATAGTTGCCCGTGATGAAGGTTGTAGCAGCCGCCTGTGCATTATTTGCTTCAGCGTCGCCAACATGAACATCCGAAGTCAATCCGATACTCCGATAAATCTGCACGCCGCCATCGGCAGGAATTTTTATAGCTTCATTGAGCTCTTTGCTTCCCGAATACTTGGCGTCTCCGCCGCCGAGCATCTTGCCTCTTATTGCCGCAAGCGGTTCCTTATGGCCATCCTTTGCCGCAAGGAAGAAATCGGCATGGCCGTTCTCGCGGAACTTCTCCGAGTTGTATGCATCTTGATCCTGATTCTTTTCGCTACCGCCACTTGAAAGATGGGGCTTGCCTTCATTACCACTGTTAGTTGCCGGATCGTAACCGTTGGCATTCTGCTCATCGCCATCAGCATTTTGCTCATTGCCAGCAGATATATTGCCAAAGATTGCAGTGCCGTCAGTGTTCGTCACCAGCGTCTTGCCCGTCGGGCAGACTGCAACGCCACCACCATAGCCACCGGCGGTATTGCTGCTAATGTACGAGTTGTATACAAATAATCTACCAGCAGTATATTCCTTACCCGCATTCGAGTTTCCCTGGACAAAGATGCCGCCGCCGCCCCAGTCAAAGCGAGACATGCAGTAATTGTTAGTGATATAGACTTTATTGCCTTCAGTGCCGTTAATCATCGCATCGACCATCTGGCCAACGCGGATACCAGCGCCCTCAGATCGGAAGCTCACGTTAGAGGCAATAATTCCTCCCGTAATGTTGAGCC
>CABRZY010000180.1 GCA_902475475.1 uncultured Collinsella sp. | reverse complement strand
GGCCGTAATCGACCGTGCCGATGTGACACCCTCGACCGTCGCACCCGATTCCATGTTGGGTCAGAGCCTGCGCGACCGCTATACCAAGGTCGACGAGGTGCCCTTCGATTTCTCGCGCCGTCGCCTGAGCGTAGTTGTAGCCGATGTCCAAGGCAAAACCCAGATGGTCACCAAGGGAGCTGCCGAGGAAATGCTCGAGATCTGCTCCTTTGTCGAAGTCGATGGTGTCGCCCAGCCTCTCACCGAAGATAAGCTCGCCCAGATTCGCAAGCAGGTCGCCGGGCTCAACGCCGAGGGCCTGCGCGTGATTGCCGTGGCGCAGAAGACCGATCCGCGCTGCGTGGGCGAGTTTGGCATCGCCGACGAATGCGACATGGTGCTGATGGGCTTTTTGGCCTTCCTCGATCCGCCCAAGACGAGTGCCGCGGGCGCCGTCGCCACGCTCGAGGCCAAGGGCGTGGCGGTCAAGGTCCTGACCGGCGACAACGACCGCGTCGCCGCCACCGTCTGCGAGCAGATCGGCATCGACGCGAGCAACGTCTTGCTCGGCTCCGAGATCGATGCGCTCGATGACGCCGAACTTGCCGAGCGCGCCGAGAAGACCCATCTCTTCGCCAAGCTCTCGCCGCTGCAGAAGGCGCGCCTGGTGCGCGTCATGCGCGAGCTGCTCGGCCACACCGTGGGCTTTATGGGCGACGGCATCAACGACGCCGCCGCCATGCGTGCGAGCGACTGCGGTATCTCGGTCGATTCGGCCGTCGACATTGCCAAGGAATCCGCCGATATCATCTTGCTCCAGAAGGACCTGGGCGTGCTCGAGCGCGGCATCATCGAAGGCCGCCGCACCTACGGCAACCTGCTCAAGTACCTCAAGACCACAGTGAGCTCCAACTTTGGCAATGTGTTGTCCGTGACCGTCGCGAGCCTGTTCTTGCCGTTTTTGCCCATGAGCGCCCTGCAGCTGGTGCTGCTGTCGCTGGTCTACGAGATCGTATGCATCGCGCTGCCGTGGGACACCGTCGACGATGCCTGGACTGCCCGTCCGCGCGCCTGGGACGCCGCATCCATCAAGGGCTTTATGCTCGAGCTGGGCCCCGTGAGCTCGCTGTTTGACATCGTGACCTTCGCCGCGCTCTTCTTTGTGGTGTGCCCCGCCGCCGTGGGCGCAAGCTGGTCCGAGCTTGCCGCCGCGGGCAACGTCACGGGCATGGCAGCCTTTGCGGCGCTCTTCCAGAGCGGCTGGTTTGTCGAGTCCATGTGGTCGCAGACGCTTGTGATCCACATGCTGCGCTCCCCGCGCCTGCCGAGCCCGCGTGACCACGCCGCGCCGGCACTGTGCGCTCTCACCGTGCTGGGCCTGGCGCTCGTCACCTGGCTGCCAGCAAGCCCCATCGCCGATGCGCTCGGCCTCATGACGCTACCCGCGAGCTTTTTCGCGCTGCTCATCGGCATCGTCACCGCCTACATCGCGCTCACCCAGCTGGCAAAGCGCCGCTACATCGCCCGCCACGGCGAGCTGCTGTAGCACGGTGAACCGCCTCAGTAGACAGCCCAAGGGCAAAACCACCACAAAGGTGCCTGTCCCCTTTGTGGTGGTTGGCTAGTCTTGGGGTGTCCAGGACCAGAAGAGGCTAATGAGCGCCACGCGCGAATTGGTGCCGACCTTTTTGTTGATCGAGGCGATGTGGCGGTAGAGTGTGGAGCGCGAAAGGAAGAGTGCCGCCGCAACGTCCTGCATGCTGTCGTCCGAAACGACCAGCGCCTCCAGAACATCGCACTCGCGCTTGGTGAGCCCAAAGGTGGCAACAAAGCCGTCGAGCCGATCGTCAAACGAAAGCTCCGGCGGCTCCAGGGGCACCGTGTCGGCCTGATCGGGTGCACGGCTCACGCCAAGATCGTCGGTAGCAAAAGCCAGCCCGCCATGTGTCGCCTCGCGCTCGCCGTCTTGCCCAAACTGTCCCAACAGCGAAATCGCGATGCCGACGAACAGCACGAACACGACACCCACCGCCGTCAGCACATTTTGACTCGAGATGATCGCCACCGCCGGAGCCGTCACGAGTATCGAGCAAACGTTGTTGATAACACGGCCCATGCACGGCCACAGATACGCCCAGCGGGCATACATCGAAATCGCGGCGAACTTCGCGGTGAAGAACACCACGAACAAGCCCGTGCCAAGGTAAAAGATAATCGTGGCGGCAAGCGTATTGCCACCGTTGCCATCGGTGATAAGCACAAAGAACGAGAGTGTGGACAGCATGGCGGCGCACGTCATGATGATATTCATATACGAACGCCCACGCAGGTCATACAGGACGCCGGCGGCAAGGGCGCTCACAACCAGCAGCAAGCGCGGCCAGTCGCCCAGATCGATAGCGCCGGCGGCATGCGAAGTCGTAAGGCCGGCATTGAGAGCCGCGAACACGCCGGTGAGGCAGGCGGTCGCCACCGTCAGCCGCGCCACGGCACCCTGGAAGGTTGCCTTTGCCTCGGGGTCATCGCGCCACCTGGCGCCACGTTCAAACGCATCAACCGACAGCTCGGCAATCTCGGCCTCGAACTCGGGTGCAGGCTCATCGCGCAATTTAGCTCGACGGGTACCGTGAAGCAGCCCAACCAGCACAATCGCACAGGCGGTGAGGACAAACTGCTGGGGAATGCCCGCAGGCATCACCATATGGTTGAGCACCTGTACCAAAATGCCCGCAGCATAAGAAACCGCCACGGCGCGCGCCAAACAGGGTGTCTGCGCAAAACGCCGCGCCAGATTGGCATGGGCGGTCGACCCGCAGTAGCCCAGGGCGCAGCACGCCACCAAACTGCCGGCAATCACGACCTGAAACTGCACTGCCATAATCATCAGCAACAATGCCGACACCAATAGCACGCCTGTAATATCGCTTGTCGCATCGATCGACTGGGGACGGCGATAATACAAATGGGCGCACGAAAAAGCCGATCACGCTCGCGCCGACAACGATGCTCTCGTAGATGACGACCTCACTCGATGGCACGAACTCGGCTATGCGCACATCAAAGAGATACTCGCACGCCAAAAACGTGAAGAAGAACAGCGCCAGGCATATAATCTCCCGAATGCCCCGACGCAAATATGCGGTTGTGTCTCCCATGCCCCTCATGGTTAACCCCCGGCCGCTCAATTGTCTGGAATTCTATTTTAATAAAGAACCAGTCTCAATATCAAAACCAAGCTCGAAATGCTGCTAATTCGGCCCCAGTCGTCCACATCACGCCGCGATTTTGAGCCGCATGGCCCAGAAGGGACACGCGCAACGCCACTTCCTTGATGGGCATCCCGATGCAAACGCGCCCGGCAAGCATTAACTGCTCGCCGGGCGCCTTGCCGTCTGCGGATTTTGGGACATGCGGCCCGCTTTTTTGACCCATCTGTCGGTACACTAAAAGCACTATGGGTACCCGCGAGCGACATATCGGCCACGCGGCCTCGAATGGACGAGCGCATCCACGACCTCTTC
>CABRZY010000179.1 GCA_902475475.1 uncultured Collinsella sp. | reverse complement strand
GTATCGAAGCGCGTATAGCGGACGGTCTTGCGGGCCCCTGCCCCGATTGCGGTGGCAGCGGTCGTACTCGCGTAACCTCCGAGCAGACGATTGAGTTTCCTGCCGGCACGCACGATGGCGACGAGGTCCGCATTGGCGGCATGGGTCACGCCGGAACCAACGGTGCCGCGGGCGGCGACCTGGTCGGCCGCGCTCATGTTGAGGCTGAGCGCTTGGAAGGCAAAGCTCGTACCGGTTTTTACCTGATGGGCATCGTGGCGCCGTTTTTGGTACTGTCGGCCATCTCGGGCGTTTTCTCGGCCTTTGCCGTGATGTGCTTTATTCCTTTTACCATGGGCCTGTTCATGGTGCTTTCGGACGGTGTGCTTCATCGCAGCCTGCTGTGGTGGAAGCGCGGTGCGATGCAGTTTGCCAACGGTTTTGCCAACGGCTTCATGTTCGCGCTCGTGTCGGTTTGGTTCGCGAGCTGCTCGCAACGGGCCATGCTTTCGCCGTACCAAATGCAATAACATCAAACCCTCTGTTTGCGGTCGGCCCAGCTTGGGTATAGGACGCACTGTGACAATAATGAAAGTCGGAAGGATTCGGTCGTGTCGGAAAATAGGGATTACTACGAGGTGCTTGGCGTCGACAAGGATGCCGACGCGCGGACGATTAAGCGTGCGTTTCTAAAGAAGGCCCGTACCGTACATCCGGATGTTTCGGACGACCCCGAGGCCGAGGCCAAGTTCAAGGAGCTCAACGAGGCGTATTCCGTTCTTTCCGATGAGCAGAAGCGTGCTAACTACGACCGTTACGGCACTGCGGACGGTCCTGGTGGTTCGGGCTACGTCGATATCAACGATATCTTTGGTGGCATGGGCATGGACGACTTGTTCTCGTCGTTCTTTGGCGGCGGTGCCGGCGGTGGCGCCCGCAGCCGTCGCGAGCGTCGTCGCGGACGTGACATGGCCATCTCGCTTTCGGTGACGCTCGAGGAGGCGGCACTCGGCTGCAAAAAGACGATCAGCTATGATCGCCTTGCTCCTTGCGAGGACTGCAACGGTACCGGTAGGGCCGAGGGTGCACAGGAAAAGCAGTGCAGTCGCTGCCACGGTACGGGCTACGTCACGACGGTTCAGCGATCGTTTTTGGGCCAGGTTCAGTCTTCCTCGCCTTGTCCCGACTGCCATGGCGAGGGCACGGTTATCGACCATCCCTGCGAGACCTGCGACGGTCAGGGCCGCACGCCTTCGCACGAAAAGATCGACATCGATATTCCCGCCGGCGTTTCGACCGGTCGCCAGCTGCGTGTGAGCGGCTTTGGCGAGGCCGGCCTTCGCGGCGAGCCTTCGGGCGACCTGATTGTCAACGTGCGCGTTGCCGACCATGAGCGCTTTAAGCGCAACGGTGACGACCTGTACCTGGTGAGCGATATCTCGATTGCGCAGGCTGCGCTCGGCTGCGAGATCGAGGTCGAGGGCATTATGCCCGACGAGGTCGTTAAAGTGACGGTTCCCGCCGGCGCCCAGTACGGCGACACCGTGAGCGTCAACAATTACGGCATGCCGCGCATTGGCGGTGGCGGTTCGCGTGGCCGCCTGATCGTGCAACTGCGCGTGGTCGTTCCCACCAATCTTTCCAATAAGCAGCGCGAGCTGCTCCGTGCTTTTGCCGATGATATGGGCGATGACGTCGCTTCTGATAAGAAGTCGGTGACCGACCGTATCAAGAGTGCCCTCGACGATATCCTCGATTAAGGAGCCCGCGTGCTCGCACCCCATATTTCCGTCGTCAACCTCGGCTGCCGTGTCAACCGGGTTGAGTCTGACCGTATCACTGCCGATCTTATGCGCCTGGGCTTTGCTATGGTGGAGCCCCAGGATGCCGATTTGATCGTCATTAACACCTGTGCCGTTACGGGCGAGGCCGAGGCCAAGACCCGTAAGGCCGTTCGTCATGCGCTGTCCCATCCAAACGAGCCCTATGTGCTCGTGACCGGTTGCGTGGTCAATTTGCATCCTGAGGAGTTGTTGGAGCTTTCGGATCGCGTGATCGCCGAACCGTCCAAGATCGATGTCGCCGAACGTGTCTGTGAGGTGCTGGGCGTTGAGTCCGATAGCGTTCCCGCCTGCAGCGATGGCGAGGTGGTCGATGCGCTCGGTCGCTCTCGCCTGGGCGTGAAGATTCAGGACGGCTGCAACCACCGCTGCACCTATTGCATTGTGTGGAAGGCACGCGGCCCCGAGCGCTCCGTGCCCGTCGAGTCCGTGCTCGAGCAAGTTCGCGAGGCCCAGGAGGCCGGCGTGCCCGAGGTGGTGCTGACCGGTGTGAACCTGGGTGCCTACGATGGCAAGAGCGCGACCGACGAGCATGTCGAAATCGATGAGCTGCTCGAGGCCATCATGGAGCGCACGTCTATTCCGCATGTGCGCATTTCCTCGGTCGAGCCCATGGATATCTCTGAGCGCCTGCTTAAGGTTATGGCGCGCTATCCGCAGCGTATCGCCCCGTTTTTGCACCTGCCCGTGCAGTCCGGCTGCACATCGACTCTGCATCGCATGGGCCGTCCCTATAGCGTTGAGGCCTTTGAGGACACGGTGCGTATGATTCGCGCCAACTTGCCCCAGGCGTCTCTTTCGTGCGATGTCATCGTCGGTTTTCCTGGTGAGACGGACGAGGAGTTCGAGGAGTCGCTGGCGCTGTGCCGTCGTGTGGGTTTCTCGCGTATGCACGTGTTCCGCTATAGCAAGCGTCCCGGTACCCTTGCTGCCGATATGCCCGACCAGGTGCCGCCCGAGGTTATGGCCGAGCGCAGCCGTCGTATGCGAGCCGCGGCGCAGGAACTCGCCATTGCCGACGCTCGTCGTCGCGTGGGCACGGTCGAGCGTGCCGTGCTCGAGTATGGTGACAACCTGACGCTCGGCTCGTTCCATCATGCCCGTCTTGACGATACCTGTGGACTCACAGCCCCGTGCCTGCTCGATGTTGCTATCATCGGAGTCGATGATTCCGGCTTGGTCCATGCGCGCAGGGAGGTTCATGGAAGCCTCGAAGATTAGACTTATCGTTCCCGAGGGTATCGACCCCTCGCGCGTTTTGGGCGCCGGCGACGGCGTCCTTCGTGCACTCGAGAACTTGGTTCGCGCCCATGTGGTCGCCCGTGGCGATAGCATCGCCGTGAGCGGTGACCCGGATGAGGTCGAACTCGTGGCGCGTTTTTTCGAACATGCCTTTCGTGAGGCTGCTGCCGGGCGCACGCTTTCTGCCGACGATGTCTCGCGCTGTCTGGCCGTTCTGCGCGACGGTGAGCACGAGGCTACGTCGCTTCGCGATGACGTGCTGCTTTCGTATCGCGGTCGTGCCATTCGCCCCAAAACGCTCGGCCAAAAGCGCTATGTGGATGCCATTCGCTCGCATACCATCACGTTTGGCCTGGGTCCTGCCGGCACCGGTAAGACTTATCTGGCCATGGCCCTCGCCGTCGCCGCGCTCAAGCGCCACGAGGTGGGTCGCCTGGTCCTTACGCGGCCCGTTGTCGAGGCGGGGGTCGAGCACCACGA
>CABRZY010000178.1 GCA_902475475.1 uncultured Collinsella sp. | reverse complement strand
CGCCGCGGTCGTTACCGCGGTTGCCGCCGAAGCCGCCACGGTTGCCGCCGCGGTCGCCATAGCCACCACGGTTGCCGCCGAAGCCGCCGCGACCGCCACGGTCGCCGCCACGGTCACCAAAGCCGCCACGGCCGCCGCGATCGCCACCGCGACCGCCACGATCGCCGCCACGGCCGCCGCGGTCGTCACGGCCGCCACGAGGACCGCGGTCCTCGTCCAGGCCCATGGCGACGAGCGGAGCGATAACCTTATCGAGAGCGGCCATCAGCTCGGTGGCCTCCTCATAAGAAAGCTCGGGCAGGAGCTTCTCCTTCTTGTTGGCAAGCTCGACCAGGCCCTCAGCGGCATCCTCGGCAGCGAAGACGACGATCTTGCGCATATCGCCCTCGGCGTCGTCGATGCGGCCGACCAGATCGGCAGCCTCGGCTTCGGCCATCAGGCCATCGAGCTCACGAAGGCGCATGCCCAGCAGGTCGGACATTTCCTTCTGCTCCATCTTGGGCTTGAGGTCAAGAAGCTTGATGGCGCGCTCGATGTTCGCCATGCGCTCGGCCTTGGCCTCCTCCTCCTTGGAAATAGCAAAGCGACGGCTACGCAGCAGGCGAGCGGCCTTCTGCATCTTGTCCATCAGCTCTTCGTCATCGTAATCAACGGCGGCCTCGACAACCTCGGCCTCCTCCTCGGCGGAAACCTCGTCAGCAGCCTCAACCTCGGCAGCTTCGGTCTCCACGGTCTCGACTGCCTCGACCTCGGCAGCCATGGTCTCGTTCTCGGTCTCGTTCATGATCTCTTCGTTCTCGGACATGAGACTCCTTCTTGGCCCTCTCGGGCATCATCGCCCCATTCGCGGGGCCCGTCGCGCACTCTTTGCGCTTTAAACATTCATGCCTCTCGGCAAAACGTCCACTAGTTTATGGTGTCGCCATCCAATCTAGCTGCAGAATCTATGTGCACACATTAATGCGACATGTGCGACTCGCGACGAGCGTACACCAGCGACGTCGCGAACCCAACCACGGCAATCACAGCCGCCACGCGCACGGCAGCTGCAAATCCAATCGCCTGGGCAACGTCGGTCGCAGCGCCAGCGGCGCCGACAGCCGCCGCAGAACTCGAGAGCAGGCCGATAAACAGCGACGGGCCAAACGATGCGGCAATCATGTTCCACGTGTTGAGCAATGCCGTTCCGTGAGGATGCTCAGCGGCAGGCAGCGTCTCCAAGCCGGCCGTTTGCGAGGGGCTCAGCACCAAACCGACTCCGGCATACACCACAACGGTCAGCGCCACAACGACGCCGATGTTCATACTCGCCGCCGTCATCGAGATGGCAGTCTGCCCCACGGCAATCAGGGCAAAGCCGACCGGCAGCAGCGGCCATGCGCCACGGGCGTCCATCACGCGTCCGCCCACAATCGAGGTCACGGCGTTACAGGCAATCGCCGGCAAAATGAGCAAGCCCGCAACAAGTGCGGTCATGCCGTATGCGCCCTCAAAATAGAGCGGCAACAAAACGCTCATCGAGAACGTCGTCATCATCGACACCACCACAAGCAGGCACGCAGGCCAAAAACGAACGCTCGCCATGGGACGCACGTTAAGCACCGGATGCTCGAGTTTGAGCTGGCGGGCCGCAAACAGGCCGAGCAGCACAATGGCGGCGAAGAGCGTCACGATGCCGGCAATCAGATTGGTCGAGAACTCGCCTACGGAATACACAAAAGCCGTAATACCGGCGGCGAGCAAAACTACCGACAGAATATCGAGCGTGGTATTCGAGCGCTCTCCGACATTCTGAACAAGCTTTACGCCCGCCGCAGCGACCACAATGCCGCCCACCAGCGGCACTACGAACACCGCCCTCCAGCCAAACAACGTGCACATAAGACCGCTAATCACGGGTCCAAACGCCGGCCCCAGCGTAATGCAGGCACCACCCAGACTCAGATACAGACCGAGCTTCTCGCGCGGAGCGCAAGACAGCACCACGTTCATCATGAGCGGGAACAAGATGCCCGATCCCGCAGCCTGCAAAATACGACTTGGCAGCAAAACGCTAAACGACGGAGCGATCAGACACAGGACTTCGCCGGCGACCATACATCCGCATGCGAAAAACAACAGCTTGCGCGTCGAGAAACGGCCGGACAGGAAGGCCATGATGGCCGTAAAGATCGACGTCACAATCATGTAGCCCGAGACGAGCCACTGCGCCGTGGTGGCACTCACCGAAAAGGCCGCCATAATGTCGTGCAACGCCACGTTAATGATGTTCTCGTTAAACGCGGCAACAAAGGCTGCAATATACATTACGACGAGAATCGCCGCAGTGGCCGATGGCGCTACTTGAACTTGTTGCTGAGATTTGCTCCCCATGCATTTCCTTCCTCTTGGAACGACAGTCGCATCGCCCCAGAGGAACAGTCCAGGGCGAAAAATGAGCCCTAGACTTACGCCAGACGCCGTACACGACGAATCTGGCAACATGGTCCAACGTTGAAAGATTGTAACGCGGACGCGCAGCTTTCCTTCCGCGCTATTATTAAAAGTCCACGAAAGCATAAGACATGAGGAGCCCGCCATGATTAAGCCCATCATGAAATCCGAGTTCTTTTTGCGCCTGCCTTCCGAAGACGCGGGACCCGACGATGCCGTGACCGGGCAGGATCTCCTGGATACACTCCACGAGCATGAGCACGAGTGCGTGGGGCTCGCCGCCAACATGATCGGTGTGCGCAAGCGCATCATCTGCGTAAAGGACGGCAACAGGACACTCCTGATGTACAACCCTCAAATTCTTGAGCAGGTCAATGCCTATCAGACGAGCGAAGGATGCCTCTCGCTGATCGGCGAGCGTCCCTGTACCCGCTATCGCCGCATTAAGGTTGAGTATTTGGACGAGAACTTCGTCCACCGCATCAAAAACTTCTCGGGCTACACCGCCGAGATCATCCAACACGAAATCGACCACTGCAATGGCGTCGTGGTTTAGGCCACCTGCCAAAATGAGGGTACCGGAGGCCTCCCTATGGATATCAGCCGCTTTGGCGAATTCGCCATCTTAGCGCAGTCACGCACGTTTCTTGATGCGGCGGAACTGCTTTTCATGTCGCAATCAACCCTCTCCAAGCACATCATGGCAATGGAGCACGAACTCGGCTGCAAGCTCATCGATCGAAGCCAGCGCCACGTAACACTCACCGCGCAAGGTGAAGCGCTCCTCCCCTATGCGCAAAAAATTGCGACGCTTCAGCACCGCTATCTTGCCGCCATTCAAATAGGCGCAGGTGAGCCGCTCGAGCACCTCACCGTAGGTTCTATCCCCATTATGGCCCCTTATGGGATCACGGACGCCGTCATCGATTTTCAGCAGGCGAACCCCTCATATTCTGTTGAGCTCATCGAGGGCGAGGGCGACACACTCAAGCGCATGCTCCTGCACGAGGACATTGACCTGGCCTTCATCCGTGACGGCGGCACCATCGAGCCGGAGTTCAAAAAGATTCCCTTTACGACCGACCGGCTCTGACCTCGGAGGTCGTCGCGGGCTCAAGCGGCAC
>CABRZY010000177.1 GCA_902475475.1 uncultured Collinsella sp. | reverse complement strand
GCGGCCTGGCGCTCGGCACGATCCCATATGCCCCCCGCCGCGGCCTGCGCGTGGGTTCGCTCAAGCATCATGGGCATCACGGCTTTGATATCGATGTACCCGCTAAGGATACCTGGCGCCATCACCAGGCCGGATCCAAGCACGTGGGCCTCATCTGCGCCACGCGCTGGGCGGAGTACGCCGACACGCGCGAGGAGGACGAGATGCCTGCGCGCGAGCTGCTGTCGCGCTACAACGATGTCGACGTGGTGATCATCGAGGGCTACAAGACCGAGGGCTTCGACAATATCGTGGTCGCGCGCTCCGGTGTCGACCGTCTGCGCGGCAAGAGCTCGCTCGACCTGGTCGACGGCCACACGCTGGCCCTTGCCTGCAACGAGGCCCTGGCACGTCAGGCCTTCGACGCCGGCTTTGCGACCCGGGCCATCAACATCAACGACGCCCGAGCCATCTGCGACCTCATCCAAGATCATCTGGCCTAAAACCTGCCAAAAAGGGACAGGTTTATTTTGGCAGGTTTTATCATGGCAAACGTCATTTCCACCACAAAGGGGCCAGGCACCTTTGTGGTGGTTTTTGCTTTGGTAGATGTGTGGGGCATGCCTTACAATCTACCAAGTAGTTCATGACGGGCGAAAAACGGAGAGAAGGGGCTTGATGCGTCCTTAATGTTTCATGCGGATAGATTGATTTGACAGACGGTGGCGAATGCCTGCCGTCCGCATTCGTATGAAACAAGGAGTCTCCATGCTCGTCTCTCTTTTCTCAAAGTCTCAATCATCGCTGTCCGCGCAGGCTAAGCACCTGGTGGCAATGCGCTTCCTCATATATACCGGCTTTCAGACCAGTTATTTTATCGGTGTCATCGGAACGCTCACCTATGCAGACGATGCCTCGGTTGCGGCGACATCGCTGGCCGTCCTTTTTATGAACGTATTCGTGATCTTGGGATCCTTTGCGGGTGGCGCGGCGCTCGACGCCTGGGGCCCGCGCCGTCATTTCTTGCTGAGCATCGTCGCCGCGTTGGCAACCGGCGCGGCAATCCTCGCCTTTGGCAGCGCGACCGGAACAGTCCTTGCCGGCGCGGTACTCCTGGGCTTTGTGATGGGATTCGCCCAGCCCATCGCCACGTCCTATCCGGCGTATCTCACCGACGACCCCGTCGAGCTCAAAGACATCAACTCCGCCATAACCATGTTCTCCAACGTGAGCATTATCGTCGGCCCCACACTGGGCGGCTTTGTCGCGGCGGCTGCATCGTCACGCGCGGTGTTCGTGCTCATGATGATCTTTACCGTACTGGCGCTCGTCGCCGGTTGGGGCTTTAGGCCGCAAGCAGGTCGTGCCGCCGCGCGCAAAAGTACTCCCGCGGATGGCAGCACAACGGCAAGTACTGCCAGTCAAAACTCCGACTCCAGTAAATCCATCCGCGCCACCTTCGCGACCAGCATCAAGACGGTCTTTACCAACAGCGTCCTCGCCCTGCTGTTCTGCATTATTTTCCTTTCGAACTTTGGCTATGGAGCTTTCGATCCGCTGGAGTCGTTCTTCTACCGCGATGTTCTGCATGTCGGTGTTGAGTGGATGGGCTGGCTCTCGTCGGCCAGCGGTGTGGGCGCGGTGCTGGGCGCCGTTATTGCGCTCCGTTTGCCGCCGCATCTGATCAACCTTAAAACGCTGCTCGCGGCGCTTATGTCCGTGGGCCTGGGAAGCCTGCTCTACGTGGGAACAACGTATGTGGGCGTGGCGCTCATTGGCCAGATTGCCCTGGGCGTGGCCTGGGGCGTCGTCAACCCGCTCCACAACACGATCGTGCAAACGACGGCCCCGCTCGAGCAGCTCGGTCGCGTGAACTCGGTCATGGGTTTTGGCAACATGTTCGCCGGCGTGGCCCCGCTGGCGATTGCCCCGTGGCTGGCGGCGACGTTTGGCGTGCAGCAGACGCTCGTTGGTGCGGGCATGGTCGTGACGGCGGTTCCCGCGGCGTTGCTGCTGTTTGAACGCCGACATTTTGATCGTGCCGCAAGGCAGTAAAAACCATCACAACATTCGATGAAAATCGCGATTTTGCCGAATAACGTCGAATATTGTGATGGTTTGCGTCCCGAGTCAGGCCATCCTGCGGATCCGGCCACCACAAAGGGGCCAGGCTCCTTTGTGGTGGTTTTTGCTTTGACAGGCCGCGCCTGCGCCTTGGTATACCATGTACACCATTTCCGACTACATTCAGCACCGACGTGCTACCCAGAAAGGCCCCCATGGACACCACCTTCAACCACATCAAAGCCGTGTTCTGCGATATCGACGGCACGCTGCTCACGAGCCAGCACACGGTGTCCCCGCGCACCGTGGCGGCGATCCGCGCACTGCGCGAGCGCGGCGTGCTCTTTGGCCTGTGCACCGGGCGCGACGCCCAGGCGACCGAGGCCATGTTTGGGCTCTGGGGTATCGAAGGCCTGGTAGACGTGCTCGTGGGCTGCGGTGGCGCCGAGGTCATCGACCGCGCACACGGCATCAACGAGCTGAGCTACCCGCTACCGGGCGAGACCATCGCGCACATCTGCGAGCACATGGCAGGCCTGCCGGCAACGCCCGTTTGCCCTCGGGACGGCGTGCTCTATGTGCCCGAGAGCAATGCATGCGTCGAGCATCTATCGCGTGTCGACGGCGTGCCCTACAAGGTGGTCGACTTTGCCGAGTTTTTGCGCGAGCCGCAGACCAAGGTGATGTTTACCATGGCGCCCGAGGTGATGCCGCAGGTCATCGAACGGGCGTCGACGTTCGCCGACGATACCGTTAAGGCGGCGGCTCTGCAGACCACGCAGCGGCTCTACGAGTTCATGGATCCGCGCGTGTCTAAGTCGCGCGGCCTTGTGCGCGTGGCGGAGCTCAACGGCATGGAGCTCCAGAACATCTGCGTGTTTGGCGATGCCGATAACGACACCTGCATGGTGGCCGACGCCGGCGTGGGCGTGGCCATGGCAAACGGCAGCGACGCCACCTGTGCCGCCGCCGACTTTGTAACCGCGAGCAACGACAAAGACGGCATCGCGATCTTTATCGAGGAGCATCTGCTGTAGCGCCGGGGGAGAATCACCACAAAGGGGGCAGGTACCTTTGTGGTGGCCTCAGGCGATTTGATACCGAAAATCTGCGTGCAAATTCAAATATAGCTGTCTGAACATCATGCTTCTAACCGCCGATGGGCTAAAGATATTCTCATCAGTTTGGAAGGATATTCCTTCCGGTTAATGACCTACTGCTCACGGTCGATTTTCGATCGTGAGCGGGATGTTTGCTCTTGAGCAAAAATTTGTGCAAATAAATCTAATGCCATTAAAAAAAATGATGGCAACCAAATTACCAGTAGAAACAAAAAATAAATAGCGAATAAACGAAGGTAAATCTGAGCAATTGTCAAGAGAATTGACAATTCGCTACAAAACTATCGGTATTTTTGCCCAGATGTTCAAACAATCGTTACAATATTCATTACTAAGTGTGCGCAATTACGGGTTGCGCAGATACGCTTGATAGTGAAAGAGCAAGATCGCGGTCTCTTGGGGAGGAGACATCGATGAAAGC
>CABRZY010000176.1 GCA_902475475.1 uncultured Collinsella sp. | reverse complement strand
GGCTTTACGCGACCTTGCCAATGCGGCTCGAGCCAGCCGCACCGCGCGCAGGTCGAGGCACTCGATGCCCTGGCCGATCACCAAAGTGTTCTGGCCGTTATGGGGACGGGGCGTGGCAAGTCGCTCATCTTCCATGTGCATGCTGCGCGCGAGGCGGTCCTTCGCGGGCGTGCGAGTATCTTTGTCTATCCGCTGCGCGCACTCGTTGCCGACCAGGCCTATCACCTTTCCTCGACGATGGCCGCGCTCGGCATTGGCGTTGGCGTGCTGACCGGCGAGACCGTGGAGGCGGCGCGCGATGACGTGTTTGCCGGCCTGGCTTCGGGCCGCACCGGCATCGTTCTCACGACGCCGGAGTTTCTGTCTATCCATCGCGATCGCTTTGCACGTTCTGGACGTATTGGCTTTGTCGTTATCGATGAGGCACACCATGCCGGTCTTGCCAAAGGCGGCGACCGGAGCGCCTACCTCGACATGCCCGATATTCTCAAAGCCCTGGGCGACCCCGTTGTCATGGCGGCAACGGCTACCGCGACGGCCCCGGTCGTGGCGGAGCTTGCTCGTGTATTGCCGATTACCAGGACGGTGGTCGACGAGACCGTTCGCGAGAACCTGCAACTCGAGGACGACCGTGACCTTGCGAGCCGCGAAAATCGCCTGGTGTCAATCGTGGCGACGGGGGAGAAGACCGTCATCTACGTCAACTCGCGCGACCAGTCCGTGGCGCTTGCCAAGACGTTGCGCAAACGCGTGCCCGACTGCGCGACCCATATTGCGTTCTATAACGCCGGGCTTGCGCGCTCCGATCGCCGCCGTGTCGAGGAAGCGTTTCGCGACGGAAGCCTCAGTTGCATCGTTTCGACCTCTGCCTTTGGTGAGGGCGTCAACCTGCCCGATATCCGCCATGTCGTGCTCTACCACATGCCGTTTGGTGCGATTGAGTTTAACCAGATGAGTGGCCGTGCCGGCCGCGATGGACAGCCCGCCGTGATTCACCTGCTCTATTCGTCGCGTGACGCTCGTATTAATGAGCGCCTGCTCGATTGTTACGCGCCCGAGCGCGATGAGCTTGTCACGCTCTATCGAGCGCTGCAGACCATGTGGCGCTCCAACCGTGGCAAGACGGGGGACGATTCATTCTGCGCGAGCGATATCGACATTGCGCAGATGTGTCTTGCCATCGATGCCCGCACGCCGGTCGACGAGCGCTCGGTGGAAAGCGGCCTGGGAATCTTCGAAGAACTCGGTTTCTGCCGCGTTTCGGGGTTTGACGATACGCGTCGCATCGCGATGGCGGAAAACCCCGGTCGCGTGCAATTAAGCAGGTCAATTCGCTATTTGGAGGGCTTGCGCTCGCGCATGGAGTTCACGGCTTTTCGGAGCTGGGCACTCGATTCGTGCGCTTCTGATATGCTAGCCAAAGTTAACCGCCCGATCGTACCGCGGGCCTAGGGGAAGGGGACCTCGATGGACGCCGCAGCCCGTACCGCCCATGATTCCACCCTCCAGCCGTTTTCGGAGATGGAGCACTATAAGCATGCCGATGAGCTGCCGCCCGAGATTATGGCGGACAGCTACGACAAGCTGGAGCGTCTGTGCCTCAAATATATGAACGAGGACGACTTCTCCAATGTGGAGCAGGCCTACTGCTTTGCTGCCGAGAAGCACTGCAACCAAAAGCGGCGCTCGGGTGAGATGTACATTAACCATCCCGTCGAGGTAGCTATCATTCTGGCTGACCTCAAGATGGACTGCGATGTGGTGTGCGCCGCGTTGCTGCACGATACCGTCGAGGACACCGAGACCTCGCTTGCCGATGTTTCGGGTCTGTTTGGCGAAACCGTGGCAGGGCTCGTCGACGGCGTGACCAAGCTCACCAACATTGAAGTCGACAGCATGGACGAGAAGCAGGCGCTTACGCTGCGCAAGATGTTCCTCGCCATGTCCAAGGACATCCGCGTCATCATCGTCAAGCTCGCCGACCGCCTGCATAACATGCGCACGCTTGCCGCTCTGCGCGAGGACCGCCGCCTGTTTAAGGCTCGCGAGACCATGGACGTGTATGCGCCCCTGGCCGACCGTCTGGGCATGAGCTCCATTAAATGGGAGCTCGAGGACCTGTCCTTCTTCTACCTTGAGCCCGACGCCTACCAGCGCATCGCGCGCATGGTAGCCGAGTCGCGCGAGGTTCGCGAGCGCTATCTGGCCGAGACCATCAAGACGCTCACCGACGAGCTCAACCGCATTGGCCTGGAGGGCTTCCAGATCAACGGCCGCTCCAAGCACTATTGGTCCATCTACCAAAAGATGAAGCGCAAGGGCAAGGAATTCTCCGAGATCTACGACCTGGTGGCACTGCGCGTCATCACGCATTCGGTGCGCGATTGCTACTCCACGCTCGGCGCGGTGCATACGCTGTGGCACCCCATGCCCGGTCGCTTTAAAGACTATATCGCCATGCCCAAGGTCAATAACTACCAGTCGCTCCATACGACGGTTATCGGCCCCACGGCCCGCCCGCTCGAGATTCAGATTCGAACCTACGAGATGCATGAGCAGGCCGAGTACGGCATTGCCGCCCACTGGCTCTATAAGAAGTCGGGTGGATCGTCTGCGTCTAAGACCAATGATGCCCAGCGTCTAGACGACCAGATTAACTGGCTCAAACATTCGCTCGATTGGGCTGCGTCTGATGAGATTACGGACGCCAAGGAATACCTGCACTCGCTGAAGGTCGACTTGTTTGACCAGGAGATTTTTGTCTTTACACCCAAGGGCGAGGTCATGGCGCTTCGTGCCGGCTCCACGCCGCTCGACTTTGCCTACGCCGTTCACACCGAGGTGGGCAACCACTGCGTCGGCGCTAAGATCAACGGTGCGGTGGCCCCGCTCACGCACGAGATCAAGACGGGCGACCGCGTTGAAATCCTGACCAACAAGAGTTCCAAGCCGTCGCGTGATTGGCTCAAGATCGTTAAGACGCCTTCCGCCAAGTCAAAGATCCGCCGTTATTTCGCCGCCGCGACCAAAGACGATGATGCTGCCGCCGGTCGCGATATACTGGCCAAGGACCTGCGCAAGCGCGGGTATGGCATCTCTACGCCGCGGTCCACGCGTGCGCTGAACGCCGTGGCGGAGCAGTTTAACTACAAGCAGCTCGAGGACCTGTTTGCCGCCGTCGGCGCCGGCAAGGTTGCCCCGCGCGCTGTGGGTAACAAGGTCGAGCAAATCTTGGACCCCAAGCCCGAGGAACAGGTCACCAAGGCCGAGGCTATCGCCGAGGTCGTCAAGCAGCCGGCCCGAGGCTCCAACCGCAAGCCGCAAAAGCGCGGCAAGAGCGCCAGCAACGGCATTCTCGTCAAGGGCGAGAGCAACAGCGGACTGCTGGTCCGTCTGGCGCATTGCTGCAATCCGGTGACGGGCGACGACATCGTCGGCTTCATCACGCGCGGCCGAGGTGTTTCGGTGCATCGCGCCAACTGCCCCAACGTCAAGGGTCTTATGGAGCATCCCGAGCGCATGATCGAAGTGGAGTGGGACGGCGCTGCCGACACCCTCTTCCAGGTCGAGATCGTGGTCGAGTGCCTGGACCGCATGGGCCTGCTCAAGGA
>CABRZY010000175.1 GCA_902475475.1 uncultured Collinsella sp. | reverse complement strand
GAGCGCAAAATGGATTCTAAAAAACACCTTGCCAAATAGGAGCGTCAGGACGCAAGAAGCCCTCGCCGCACGAAGTGCGCAGCGAGGGCTTCTTGCATGTCCGAGGACGTGCCTAAAAGTAAACTAATGGCGGGCCCGGACGACTACAGGGCTATCGATTACCCCGTGTTCTGCAATCCTGCCGAGACGCCGGTCACAGTCGAAAGAATCAGGCTCATGTACTCGGCCTTCTTCTCCTCGGCCATCTCGTCCTGGTTCATACGCACCTCGCGAAGGGCGCGGACCTGGGCGATGGACAGAGCGTCGACGTAGGGGTTGCGCACGCGGACGGCGCAACCGAGCACGCGGCGGCGCTGCAGCGGCCACTCGTCACCGACGATGGCAAGGACCCACTTACGAGTGAGCTGCATCTCGGTAAAGACCTTCTTGGACAGATCATCGCGGTCGCCCAGATGCAGATACATCTTGGCGATGCGCTGGTCGGTCTTGGCGATCGACATCTCGATGTTGTCGATAAAGGTGCGGAAGAACGGCCACTCCTGGTAGGCAGCCTTGAGCTGGTCAAGATCGCCCAGCTGCTCGCAGGCGGTGCCCAGGCCGTACCAAGCGGCCAGGTTAATGCGCGCCTGGCTCCAGCTGAAGATCCACGGAATGGTACGCAGATCATCGAGCGACTTGGCACCCAGGCCGCGCTTGGCGGGACGCGAGCCGATCGGCAGCAGACCGACCTCGGTCAGCGGCGTCACGGTCGAGAACCACGGTGTAAAGTCCTCGGTGTTCAGCAGGTCCAGATAGCGTTCGTGGCTTGCAGTGTTGAGCTTCTCGGCCATATCCCAGAACTTCTGCGTGGTCTCGGTGTTGGTCTTCTCGACACTCGGGGCCGACTGCAAAAGCGTTGCGGCGGCAACGGACTCAACATGGCGCTGAGCCAGTGTGCGGTTGCCGTAACGGGCAAAGATGACCTCGCCCTGCTCGGTGAGCTTAAAGAAGCAGTTGACCGAACCCTTGGGCTGCGCCAGCACGGCCTTGTTGGCCGGGCCGCCGCCGCGTCCCACGGCACCGCCGCGACCGTGCATGAGCACCAGGTCGATATCGTTCTTCTCTGCCCACTTGGCGATGCGCTCCTGCGCGGAATGCAGCGCGAGCATGGCCGTGGTAGGACCGGCGTCCTTGGAGGAGTCGGAATAGCCCAGCATGACCTCCATGCGGCGGTTGGTCTGGTCAAGGCGCTTTTGCACCACGGGCAGCGTGAGCATCTGGTCGAGCACGTCGACGCAGCCCTCGAGGTCCTCGAGCTGCTCGAACAGCGGGATCACGTCGAGCTCGGGGACATCCTCCTCGTGTGCAAAGGACAGGTGGGCAAGCTCAAAGACGTCGGCTACGTGCTGGGCGCTCTTGGTGAACGAGATGATGTAGCGGTGCGCCATCTTCTTGCCGTAGCGCTTTTGGATGGAGCCGATAGCGCGGAAGGTATCGATGACCTCGCGCGTCATGGGCTGCAGGTCGCCATGGATACCGTTCTCGTGGATATCCTTGAGGGCGCGGGCGTGCACCACGGAGTGCTGACGGAACTCCATCTCGACCATGTGGAAGCCGAAGGACTCGACCTGCCAGATGATGGTCTGGACCGGGCCGTAAGCAGCACGGACGGCTCCGCAGGCGGCCAGCGAGCGCTGGACGACGCGCAGGTCCTCCAGGAACTCATCGGCGCTGTGGTACATGGTGTCGGTGATACGACGCACGGTGGCGTTCAGGCGGTCGGCCATGACGAGCATGACGGCGCGATGAGGCTCGTGCTCGGAGATCAGCTCGGCGCGGGCCGTGTAACGAGGGCTCATCTCGACCTGATGGTTCCACAGGTTGATGAGCTCGGCAGACGGCTTGCTGTAGGTGGCCTCGAGCGTGAGGTTGCGGCCGATGCGGCGGCACTTGTCCTCGAGCTTGAGCACCATGTGGGTGAAGTACTTGGCGGCGACCTCACGGCTCACCTTGGCGGTGACGTTGGGGTTACCGTCGCGGTCGGAACCGATCCAGCTACCGGGATGGAAGAACGCCGGGCACAGCGGCGGCACGGTACCGGCCTTGTCACCCAGCACCCAGTCGTCAAAGCGACGATAGATGACGGGGATGACGTCGAACAGCGTGTTATCGAAGATGTCGATGATGGTATCGGCTTCCTCGACCGGCGTGGGCTTCTTGAGCGCGATGGGGCTCGTACGCACCAGGGCGTCGATCTCCTGCAGCATATGGCGCTCGTTCTCCACCAGGTCGGAGCCGCCCAGACGCGGACGCTCCTCCAGCAGGTTGGAGATACGGCGAATCTTGCCCTCGACGGCCTTACGACGGGCCTCAGTGGGATGCGCGGTAAAGACGGGATGGAACTCAAGCTTGCCGAGCAGCTCGTTGGCGCCCTCGACGCCCAGTTCATTCACCAGCTGGTGATAGGCGACGGTGAGCTCGTTGGCGGGATCGACCTCGGTATCGGTCGACGCACCGGCCTCGCGCTCGCGCAGCTGCGCCACACGGTAGTTCTCCTCCGACAGGTTTGCCAGGTGGAAGAAGCTCGTAAAGGCGCGAACGATGACCTGCTGCTTATCGAGCGGCAGGCTGTCGATCAGATCGACGACCTCACGAAATGCCACGGCAGTGGGCTCGTCGGCGGTGGGCACGCCCTGCTCGTCGACGGCCTCGTCGGCAGCGCGGGTACCGGGGTTACCGGCATTGGCCACAATCTCGGCCGACAGGATCTTGTCGAACAGGTCCGCGATCTCAGGATCATACTCGCTAAGCACACGACGCTCCAGGCGCAGGAACAGCGCCAGATTGTCGCGCAGCTCCTCGGGGATCTCGATCTCGGCGAGACGCTCCCTGGACTCGGCATTCGAGCCGATTCGGTTAACGAGGCGGTTGACCACGGCAGCAACGCGCGCCGCGGCTTCGGGTACAGACTGGTTGCTTAGGTTCTCAGCCACGTTTCCTCCCATTCCTCCTTCTATGCACGTAACATGCGGTATTCATTATAGGCGCTTGAGAAATACTTTCGACACTGATTGCGCTTTACCACACAAAAGTATTTTCTGCATTGCAAGGGTTTTTGCTCTAAATGGTCGTATTTCTCGGTGGACGGCATACACAAACGGGGGCATTCCGCATAAATGCGAAACACCCCCGTAACAATCGCTCTCCATGAGCAGGGCACGTTAGCAGGCCCGCAGCTCAAAAAGATGCGCTACAGGCGCTCGCGAACCGCCTCGACCACGTTGGCCAGATCGACCAGTACCTCGTCATGGCTCTCCATGTCGCGCACCTTGACCTTGCCAGCGGCAAGCTCGTCGCCGCCCAGGACCAAAATGAGCTTAGCGCCCACCTTGTCGGCCTGCTTAAACTGGGCCTTGAGCGAACGGCCCTGATAGTCGGCCTCGGTCACGATACCTGCGGCGCGAAGCTCCTGCGTAATGGCAAAGACGTTCTGGCGCAGCTCCTTGCCGGCGTTGGCGACATAGACGCACGGGGCCTCATCGGCACCCAGGTCGCTGCCAAAGGCCTGCAGGGCCAGCAGGGCGCGCTCAAAACCGACAGCGAAGCCGACGCCTGCCGTGGGCTTGCCGCCCTCGAGCTCGACCAGGCCGTCATAGCGGCCGCCG
>CABRZY010000174.1 GCA_902475475.1 uncultured Collinsella sp. | reverse complement strand
TGTGCGCAACCCTGAACGCGGTATATGGGCAGGGTATTGACTTGGTTTTGCCGATCTGCCGCAAGCCCATGCCCCTCGACCAGGCACTCGATCCGCAAGAAGCCACAACCAACCTCATCTGTGCCGGTGAGTCAGCCGCCCAAGCCTACGACCTCGCTCGCCTCTAAAACCCATCCCCTCGGAGCCACACCCACCGGCGCCTTACCGGCGGCGGACTGCTCATCCATATTGCCCTCGCCCGTTATGACCAGGTCGACATCGCGCACGCGCTCGTCAAACCCCACGAGATCGAGCACCGTCTCCACGCCCGAACGCAGCTCCGCCCCGAGCGCCAGCAGCGCGGCACCCAGGCCGCCTGCGGCACCGGCACCGGGCACGCCGAGCACCGAGCCAAATGTCCGAGCACCTTCGGGCACGCGCAACAATCCCTGAGCCCGCACCCCGGTAATTGCCGCATCGAGCAGGCGACCGTAGCCGACCATCCAGCTGTCGTACCTGCGCAGCGCCTCAGCGTCATCCGTCGGCAGGCCCTTCTGCCCGCCAAACACCGCCAGCGCACCGCGGCGTCCCACGAGCGGATTCTCGACATCCGAAAGCACAACGATACGAGCGCCGCTCAGTGCACGAAGCGCTGACGTCAAATCGATACTCGACACGTGTTCAAGGCCCGCAAGACCGGGGGCGACATCGCAGTCCTGATCATCGACCACACGCGCGCCCAGCGCCTGCAGCATGCCGGCGCCACCGTCGTTGGTGGCGCTGCCGCCCAGACCAATATAGAGTGTCTTTGCGCCCATGCGAACCGCGCGAAGCATGAGCTCGCCCACGCCATAGGTCGAAGCCGCGAGCGCCGCCGATTCCGTGCAGGGTGAATACCCAATGCCGGCCGCCTCGGCCATCTCAATTACAGCCGAGTCGCGCTCGTCGTCCACCAGCATCCGGGCAGGCACACGCTCGCCAAAGGGGCCTGCAACCTCGCAGGTCACAATCTCACCGCCGCACGCGGCAACGGCATCGAGCGTCCCCTCACCGCCATCCGCCAGCGGCAACGCGGCCACCTGGGCATCGGACCACACACGGCGCACGCCTTCGGCAACCGTCGCCTCCGCCTGCGCACTCGAAACGCTGCCCTTAAAGGAGTCGATCGCCAACAGCACACGGCGGGGTCGGCGGCACGCAGGACCAAAGTCAACCGCCATGCCAGCATCCTCACCGGCACCTGCAAGCGCCGCGGCGTGGGCGGCATGCGCCTCAAGGTTCGGACCGCAGCCACAGCCGCTGCCCCCCGCTCCGCGCAGACCGCCAAAATAGCTACTCAGCAGCTCGCGGCATTCATCCGTCAGGACCCCAGCCGTCACGTTAAACCGATGATTCAGGCGCGAATCGGCATTCAGGTCATACAGCGAACCCAGCGCGCCCGCCTTGGCATCACTCGCGCCATACACGCAACGCCCCACGCGCGCGTTGACCATAAGGCCCGCGCACATGCAGCAGGGTTCCAACGTCACATAAACCGTACAGTCGGAAAGGCGCCAGCGACCGAGCGACCGAGCGGCAGCGCACAGGGCCGCGAACTCTGCATGAGCCGAAGGATCCTGGTCGAGCTCGCGACGATTATGCGCCCGCGCGACGATCTCACCGTCGCGCACCACTACGGCTCCGATGGGCACCTCGCCCACTGCCGCGGCGGCGCGCGCCTCGGCCAGCGCCTCGCGCATGAACTTCTCGTCGATTTCGGTGATCGTCATCGTTCGCCTTCCCTGTTGCAAATTCAAAACGATGCTATCATTACGACTCACGGAGAGATGGCAGAGCGGTTGAATGCGGCGGTCTTGAAAACCGTTGAGCGCGAGAGCGTTCCGGGGGTTCGAATCCCCCTCTCTCCGCCACTTTAGTGATTCACCGGTGTCATGGTCCGCTCAAACAGTGCATCGACCACGTCGGCTATCTCGGGTCGACGCTCAAGATCGTGGCCCGATTCCCACCATATCGTGAAAAGTCGAATAATACCGCCGGCGACAAACTCAGACGTCGTCTCAAGTGACACGGGGGCCAGGGCATCCTCGGCAAGCACGTTCATCACACGCTCGCGGATGGAGCGGGCAATGCGGTCGCAAATAACGTTGGTCAACATGCCCGACATGCTGCTTGCCAAAATGTTATCCATGAGCCGCTCGTGCGTCAGAATCAAATCCATGGCATCGTCCAAAATCGCGTGCCGAAGCGCGCGCACGTCCTCGGCAGATACCGCGCCGGCCTCATCGGGCTGTTTTTGCGGCAAGCCCGACATGAGCTCATCGATATAAAAGGCAAAGTAATCGTTCTTGTCGCGAAAGTGCTTGTAGAACGTCGTGCGGCGAATCATGGCGCGGTCGCACAGCATGGCAACCGTCAGGTCCTCAAAACGATGCTCCTCGAGAAGCTCGGTAAAGGCATCGAACAGGGCGCGGTAGGTTTTCTTGATGCGAAGGTCCATCCGTATCGCCATCCTCAGGGCAAAGACAACACTCGTCAATCTGTCGCATATCTTACACCTGTACCTCGCGCGCTTTGCCCCGGTGCCGACCCCGCCGAAAACATAACGCTTGCCGGAAAGTTCGGCACGGCAAAACGTTGCGGGTATACTAGTAGCGTTATACCAACGGCAGCTGGCGCATGCCGCCGCGGCCATTCGAAACGGAGACATCATGATTACCGTCATCATCGGCATCGTTGTTGTCATTGTGATTGTCTGCGCCATCGCCGGCATCTACAACAACATGGTCACCAAGCGTAACCGCATCGATAACGCCTGGCAGAACATCGATACGCAGCTGCAGCGCCGCAACGACCTGATCCCCAACCTGGTCGAGACCGTCAAGGGCTACGCCAAGCACGAGCAGGAGACGCTCTCCGCCGTGATCAGCGCGCGTAACACCGCCGTCAAGGCCACCACGCCCGAGGCCAAGATGGAAGCCGACAACGTGCTGACCGGTGCGCTGCGTCAGCTCTTCGCCGTAGCCGAGGCCTATCCCGATCTTAAGGCAAACACCAACTTTACGCAGCTGCAGGCATCGCTCGAGGATACCGAGAACAAGATTAGCTACGCACGCCAGAGCTACAACGATTGCGTGCTCAGCTACAACAACGCCATTCAGACGTTCCCGGCTGTCATCTTTGCCGGCATCTTTCAGTTTAAGGAGCGCCAGGGCTTCGAGGCCGCCGAAGCAGCCCGCCAGGCCCCGACCGTCAAGTTCTAGTAGTTTGGCAGCGCATCCTTAATCGTCCAAATGTATAAACCGCCCCGTCGAATGCATACTTCGACGGGGCGGTTTCCTTTTTCGCAAAGGTCCCCCTCTAAGCGCCGTGCATTTTTAGGAGTATTCAACATAACCAAGAGCTTCGGGCGCCACGATAAGTGCCAAAGACCGCGAATGTCCCTGCAAATCAAACGCTATAAGCCCATAACCCCGCCCATCATCCGTAGAAAACATCGAGAAATCCCGATTTTTTGCCCGAGGTCGGTATGCAGGGGCCTTCGATTGCAGAATACTCGCAAAAATGCACGTCGCCACCACCCCCACATGGCGCGAACCAAAACAAAAGCGCGGCCTAAAAGGCCGCGCACCATCTTTAATTCAGATTAATTATTGTTCGTTGTGACATCGCCGACGAGACCGTGACCTTCCCGGCTGGCT
>CABRZY010000173.1 GCA_902475475.1 uncultured Collinsella sp. | reverse complement strand
AAAAAACGGGCTTCAAAATGCCATGCGTCGCCGCATTGCGCAGGCGCCGAGCATGGCTATTTGAAGCCCATTTTTTAGGCCTACTTAGAGGCCGAAGGCGGATAGGATAAGGCCCCAGCCGGCGCCGATGACGTACATCATGACCAGGAACACGGCGTTTTCACGAGCGCTGCGGTTGGTGCGGAACAGGACAAGATAGCCCACGCCGGCGGAAATGAGCGTGCCGGCGAGCATCGGCGCCAGCTGTAGCGCGCCCTCCAGGTACAGCTGCGTAATGACCACGCTGGCCGAGCAGTTGGGGATCAGGCCGACGAGTGCCGAGCCCAAGACGGCGAGCGTCTCGTTGCCACGCAGGAACTGCTCGATCGCGGACTCTCCGAAGGTCTCGAGCACGGCAACTAGAATCAGCGTCACCAGGAAAATAAAAACCGAAACCTGCACGGTGTGCGAGATCGCGCTGCGGATAATCGACAGGACGGGCGCACCTTCGTGGGAGTGACCGTGGTCGTGCCCATGGCCGTGGTGGTGCTCATGCTCGCCTGCGTGACCGTGGTCATGGCTGTGTCCGTGGTCGCGCTCGTGTTCATCTTCATCATCATCGCAACCGCAATGGTCGCGCTCGCACAACTCGTGGATGTGGTCGGCGCTCACGCCCGCCTCGGCCACTTCATCAATGATGTCGCCCCCGGTATGGTCGTCGTGCGCGCAGTTCACATGAGCCGGATTGGCAGCGGTCCCCAGCACGGTACGGCGAATCGCCGCATGCGCGCGGGAATTACGACGAAGGCCGCGGATAGCCGCGTCCACGATAAAGCCCGTGACCAGCGCGATCAGTGCCTTCGAAGCCAAAAGCATCGCCATGGTCTGCACGGGCACCTGCTCGGCGAGCAACAGCGGCAGCATCTCATCGGAGGTCGAGAGGAACACGGCGACCAGCGTGCCCAGCGTCACGACACGGCCGGCGTACAGCGTTGCTGCCATGGCCGAAAATCCGCACTGCGGCACAATGCCCAGCAGCGAGCCAGCCACAGGACCCGCAGCGCCGGCGCGCTTGATAGCGCCGTTGACGCGGTCGCCCGCAACGTGCTCAAGTGTCTCGAGAGCAAGATACGTCACCAACAAAAACGGCGCCAGCGAGAGCGTGTCCTTGCCGGCGTCGAGCAGAATATCAATCAGCAAATCCATGACGGATGGAACCTTTCATGTCTTTCGGCAGCATTGTAAAAGTCCTAGCGGTCAACTAGGGTATTGTAGTTGTCCTAGGCGCGATGCCAATAGTTGCCCATGGTAAACTATCATCTCGCCACATCTCAATGAACCCGAGCCGCGCGGTGCGGCCCGTCCAAGGAGCAGTCTATGAACGTTTCGCAAGCACTCGAATACGAGCGCCAGCCGTTTATCCCCATGTTTATCTATGGCGATCACGGCGCCATGGAATCCGAACGTCAGAAAGGCGAAGAGGCCCTCAAGGTGCTCGAGACCGAGTACTTTACCGCCGAGGGCGACCCCGGCTTCGACTTTGCCACCGTGCGCGACCTTGCCGATCGCAACCGCGACCTGTGCGACCAGATTGGCGAGGCACGCCTGCGCAACGTGACGCCCGCGACGCTTTCGCGCGGCCTGTCCGAGGTCGCGCAAGCCTATCCAAGGCACAGTGCTCGGCATCGACATCGAGACCACCGGCCGTGCACCCGAGCGCGGCTACATCATCAACGTGGGCTGGGAGATCATGGAGCTCACCAGCGACGCCGTCCCGCACGACGCCGAGGCACACTACTGCGGCCTGCCCGATATCTACCGCGGCGAGGATGTGCCGCTGTCGAATATCCACCACATCACCTGGGACGACATCGACGGCAAAACGCCCTTCCGCGAGAACAAAGAGCTGCAAAAGCAGCTGCTCAAGCTTATGAAGAAGTACCCGTACATGGCACACAACGCCGCCTTTGAGGACAGCTGGTTCAAGATCCACCTGGACGGCTACGCCGAGGCACGCCGCGCCGGCAAGATCATCGTCATCGACTCGCGCCAGATCTGCCGCAGCCTGGATGCCGACGTCCGCTCGCTCCCCCGCGAATCCGCCCCCGCCGCGCTCGAGAACTGGGCGCGCCGCCGTGGAACCCTCGCCGCCGACGCCAACGAGCAGCATCTGGGCCTGGACGACACCGACCTCATGCTCCGCACGGTTCAGGCCGAGTTCAACCTCAAGAACCTGTTTGCCAAGTAGAAACGTCTACGACAAACTCCGGCGTAGATCACGAGCGGCCCCGCAGCGGGAAACCCCGCAGCGGGGCCGCCCTACGTTCCACAGATAGATCTGCCATCACAAATTCTGAACCCTCATTTTGAACGATTTCGGCCAATTCCCGACACGTAATTCGTTGTCGGATGGTGATGCATCACTATCAAATGTGCGGCAATTGAGTATTTATATGCTATAGCTAAGCTGCGAAAACTTTTATTTAGGGCATACCAACTCATAATTGCGTCAAGCTTTTGGACAGCATTTGGTTAGACCTCTAAAACGGCTTTTCCACTCAGCGCCGTCAACACGGCATTAGCTGACACGATATATATCATGAGTATCGTATTGTCACATACCACTGCAAAAGCGGTCTACCAGGTCGCGCATTCGGTGTCTGCGAAAGGCATCGAGTCCTGTAGCCCTGCCGCGATTTACGGATCATGTCCCACCGGAACGCTCCTTGACGCAGCCGCAGAATGGCTCACCAAACATGATGTTTCCCTCGACGCAAATGATTCCCTCGAGGTGATGGTGTTTGATCGCAGGAATGCGCGCTATGCAATGAACTGTCAATGCCACGTTTCGTCAAAACGATTCTCGAACTCACGCTTTATAGAGCTCAAAGATGGCATCTTCATTGTTAGCGTTGAGCTTTGCGCACTTCAGGCCGCCACCTATCTCCCTTTTCGCGAACTGGTGGAGTACTACTTTGAATTGTGCAGCGCTTACTCCCTTGGAACCGACTCTTCCACCTCCTATACCGAGCGTTTCGCGCTCACCTCGACCGAGAGGTTAAAGCAGTTCTTTAATTCCATTACCAGATGCGACGGTCTGGCCCTTGCCCGAAAGGCGATCCAATGTGTGCGCGACGGATGCCGGTCTCCCATGGAAACGGCATTTGTTATGATGCTAACGCTGCCCAAAAGCGAAGGAGGGCTTGGTATTAAGGGAATTGAGACCGATTACGAGGTGCAGGTCACCACTGCCGCAAAGAATCTCACGAGACGCAAAAAGTTCTTTATGGATGCGTATCTAAAGAAATCTCGCACAGACATTGAATACAACGGTTTTTATCATGACGCGGAAGAAGACCGCGCCATCGATGAGGAGCGCAAGAATGCACTTGCGTCCATGGGGTACGGAATCATCACCGTCAGCCGTTATTCCTTTATGCATGCCAGCTCTTTTGTTAGGGTCATGGAAGCAATCCAGCGGAAAGAGGGCGTACGCCCCTCGCGTCTGCCAAAAGACTTTCAAATCATGCAAGAGGACCTGAGACAGTTTGTGCTCAGAAGGTTTATAGAAGAGAAAAAGCGAATTCAGAAGCAGCTTCGCCAGGATTCCGAAGAGCGTCAACGAATCGACCTCGAAAAAGCAACGCTCGAAGGCATCACGCTGGATGACCCGACAATTAATGAAGTTCCGGCAATCGATGACATGCAGAC
>CABRZY010000172.1 GCA_902475475.1 uncultured Collinsella sp. | reverse complement strand
CGGGCGACCCAAAGGCATCCAAAAAGACCTCATCGATGATGCGCTTCATCATCTGACCGCCAGAGCCGTGGCCCAACAGGACGGTGCTATCGGTGGCAGTACGGGACATATCGAAAACTCCAATCGTGGGTGGTGCCAGTGTGCGGGTGCGTCCGGACTAGTTACGGTAGCGGTAGTACGCCGCGCAGCTGCCCTCGGAGCTCACCATGCACGGGCCGACGGGGTGTTCGGGCGTGCAGGTGCGGCCAAAGAGCGGGCAGCTGCTCGGCGTAATGGCCCCGCGCAGCACGTCGCCGCAGCGACACCCACGCGGCTCGACCGTCGCCTCAACGGGCACGTCAAAGCGAGCGCGGGCATCAAAGCGTGAGAACTCGGGGCGGATGGAAAGGCCCGAGTTGTCAATCGGCCCCAGCCCGCGCCAAGTGGTGTCGCATGGCTCAAACACCTGCTCGACCAGCTGGCGCGCCACGGGGTTGCCGTCTGCGTTGACGCCACGGCGGTAGGCGTTGTCAATCGCGGGCCTGTCCTCGACAACCATCTGGACCAGCATGCAGATGCCCTGCAGGATATCGACCGGCTCAAATCCCGTGACCACACCCGGGGTATCGAACTCGTCGACCAAAAAGCTAAAGGGCGCCAAGCCCGTGATGGTGGCGACGTGGCCCGGCAGGATAAAGCCGTCGATGGCGGTCTCGGGGTCGTTGGCGATGGCGCGCAACGCCGGCGGCGTGGTCTTGTGGGCGCAATAGACCGAGAAGTTCAAAAGCCCGCGCGCCTCGGCCTCCAAGATGGCGGCGGCGATGGTGGGCGTTGTGGTTTCAAAGCCCACGCCCATAAAAATGACCGGGCGATCGGGGTTTTGCTCGGCAACGTCGAGCGCGTCGAGCGGGGAGTAGACGATACGGATGTCGCGCCCTGCCGCCTTTTGCGCGGCGAGCGAGGTGGACGATCCGGGCACGCGCACCATGTCGCCAAAGGTGGTGATGATGGCGCCGTCTATGTTGGCGAGCGCGATCGCGTGGTCGATGTCGCGGTTGGCGGTGACGCAGACGGGGCAGCCCGGGCCGCTCAGCAGCTTGAGCCCTGCCGGCATAATGGAGCGAAAGCCATAGCGCCCGATGCTCACAGTATGCGTGCCGCAGACTTCCATAAGGTTGATGGCGCGGTCGCCGACAAGCTCATGAATGCGCTCGATGAGCTCGCGAGCCAGCTTGGGATCGCGGAATGCCGAGAAGTCGATACCGGAGCGCGCCGGCTGCTCGCCCGCCACTAGTATGCCTCGGCCGGGTTGGTGGCAAGCTGGTCTTCTTCGACCAGCTCGGACATGGCATTAACGAGCTCGAGCGTTTCTTGCGCTTCCTGCTCGTCGACAATCTGGATGCCAAAGCCGGCGTGTACGAGAATGTAGTCGCCAACCTGCGCCGTCGGCACGAGTCGCAGCGACACGGGGCGCTCGATGCCCATCATGTCGACGGTGGCCTTGAGGTCGTCGTCGCGTTTGACTACTTTACCGGGAACGGCAAGGCACATATTGTTCCCCTTTTATACGCTTTGCGCTGGACGGGCGCTCAATAATCCATCAGTTGATGGTAGCGCTCGCGGGCGCTGCGGGCAAACGCGCTACACCTGTGAGACGGCGGCTTGTGGGCTGGCCGAACGGCCTATTGCGGTGCGACCTGTGCGAGGCGGGTGCGTGCGACTGCCGCCTGACCGTAGGCGATGCAGCCGTCGTTGACGGGCACGGCGTGGGGGACCAAGACGGCAAGACCGGCGTCTTTGAGGTCGTGGGTAAGGAGCTGAAGCAAAAGTCGGTTCATGAACACGCCGCCCGAGAGCGCGACGGTATCGATGCTTTCGCGCGCGCAGATTTCGCGTGCGATTCGTGCCGAAGAGCGCGCGATAGCGATGTGGAATCCGAGCGCGAGCCGGTCGGCGGATTCTCCGGTCTCGATTCTGCTCAAAAGTGCCTCAAAAAGTGGCTTGGGGTTCAGAATGAGAGGGCTGTCCGAGGCATCCTGGACAGTTAGTTCAGATACGTATTTTTTAGAGTGGCTCTGGGTGGCAAAAGCCGTCTGTGAGGACTCCAAATGGGTCGATTTGGGGCCTGTGCCGGGCGCGCTTGTCGCAAATAGGGTGTCTGGAGAGCCTTTTTTGGCCAAATTTGAGGCAAAAATGCCAGATAGGGGGTTAGTAGCTAATACGTATCTGAACAAACTGTCCAGAGACGTTGAGACGGATGCGGATATGCCCACCTGATTGCCAGCGAAACGGCTGATTTCGCCGTCAAGCGCGCGCCAGGCGGCGGCTTCGAGTTCTATGGCGGGTTCGCCCTCGTAGGTTGCCTTGTCGCAGATGCCCAGAATTGCTGCCGCGGCATCAAAGAGACGCCCCATGCTGCTGGTACGCGGGCTGTTGATGCCGCGCTCGATCATGGTGGCTGTCACGCTGCGCGTTTGTTCGTCGAGGCTGTCCAAAAGCCGAGCGGCACCTGGGTGCTCGAGCAGGCCGAGCTCACTGAGCAGGGCGAAGGCGTTGCGGCGGGCGTCGCGCACGGAGGCCGCCCCACCGGGGAGCGCCCAGGTGCGCAAATGCGCGGCGCGCTCAAAGCCGCCAAGGCTGGCAACAAGAAACTCGCCGCCCCAAATGGTCCCATCGGTGCCGGCGCCGGTGCCGTCAAAGGCGATGCCAAGGACGCGCGCGTCGGTTGTAAGCTGGCCCGCGGCGATGGCCTCGGCCATTACGCTCGCGATATGCGCATGATGGTGCTGCACCTCGACGAGCGGCAGATTGCATTTTCGCGCCTGCTCGCGCGCCCACTGGCCCGATAGATAGCTGGGGTGTAAATCGCAGGCCAAGGCGGCGGGCGCCAAGTCAAAGAGATCTTCCAAGCGCGTGCGCGCGGCGTTCCAGGCATCGAAGGTCCCGCCGTTTTCAACATCGCCGATATGCTGCGACACAAAACAGGTCGCCTCGCCGTTCGTCCCTTCACGCGTGAGCGTAATCGTGGCCTTTTGTTGCGGCCCGCAGGCGAGTACGCAGGACGGAGCGCCGTCGAGCGCCGGCAACGGCAGCGGCTGGGGTGCATATCCACGAGCGCGGCGAACGGGCATAACGGCGCCGTCGACCACGCGCACCACGGAATCGTCATAGCGCGAGAGAATCGCTCGATCGTTGCCGAGCAGCGCGTCGGCAATGCCGGCGGCAACGAGGTGTTCCCAGGCAAGGTCGTCGTCGGTCTCGATGGGTTCTTCGCTCAGGTTTCCGCTGGTCATGACGAGCGCGTGCATACCGCAGGCTTCTGCCGCGGCGAGCAACAGATGCTGAAGCGGCGTATAGGGGAGCATGACGCCGAGCTCGGGCAAGTCGTGTGCGACAGATGGCGCGAGGGCGAGGATGTCGGGGGAGCCGCCGTTGCCCTCGCCAACAGTGCGCCGGCGCAGCAGCACGATGGGGCGGATACTGCCAGCGAGCAGATCGCGTTCAGCATCGTCGATATAGCACAGGCGCTCGGTATCAGCAAGACTGCGCACCATGACGGCAAGTGGTTTGTTGCTGCGGCGTTTGCGACGGCGCAACTCGGCCACCGCTTGCTCGTTGGCAGCGTCACAGGCTAGATGGAATCCGCCCAGGCCCTTGATGGCGACGATGTCACCACTGGCCAGCAGCTCAACGCAGCGCTCGATGATAGCGTCGCTGGCCTCGCGTGTGG
>CABRZY010000171.1 GCA_902475475.1 uncultured Collinsella sp. | reverse complement strand
GCTACCAGGACATGGTCGAGCAGGCCAAGGCCAATGTCGATGACATGGTTGCCGAGGCTGCCTACATCACCCAGAGCGAGGCCGCTGCTGACGAGGCAGCCGAATAACGTTCCCAGGGCAAACTATGAGATTCTCGATTATCAGCGAGATCCCCGGCAGGACCCGTCTTCAATTGGCGGGTCCTGTGCCAGAGAGCGATCTCGATGCGCTTCTTAAGCTTGGCGGCGACATTGACGGCGTGCGCAAAGTGCGCGTGTATGGCCGCATTGGCCAGATGGCGCTGGAGTACGACGAGCCGCGCCGCGCGAGCGTGCTCGACGCCTTGGGCGCACTCGATGCTCGAGCTATCGCCGATGCCAAGTCGGGCTACGTGATGCAACTCGAGCCGCGCAAGCACAAACTCGTTATGGACCTGGCGACACTCGTCGGTGCCCATTACGCACGTCGCTGGTTTTTGCCGACGCCTCTGCGTGCGGTGTTTGTCGTGGCTGGTTACATGGCATTTTTGCGCGCTGCCCTTCATGAGCTGGCGCAGCCGCGCCTGACTGTTCCCGTGCTCGACGCTTCGGCCATCGGCATTTCGTTCGTCAAACGTGATGTCGACACCGCGGGCCAGACGATGTTCCTACTCAACGTGGGCGAACTGCTTGAGGACTACACGCGCGCCATGAGCGAAAACGAGCTCATCAACTCGCTGCTCGATGTGCCCGACAAAGCTCAGAAGGTCGTCGGTGACACCGAGGTAAGCGTTGCCGCGACCGAGCTTGAGCCCAGCGATCTGGTCGCCGTGCGCACTGGCATGTCCATCTGCATCGACGGCGTGGTCGAGCAGGGAAGCGCCATGGTTAACCAGGCGACCCTGACCGGCGAGCCGCTCGCCGTCGAGCGCAGCGCGGGCGACGATGTATTCGCCGGCACCGTCGTGGAAGACGGCAGTATCTTGGTGCGCGTGCGCGCCAACACGGCGCAGACCAAGCTCCGCTCGATCGTCTCGCTCGTACAGACGGCCGATTCGCT
Source organism: uncultured Collinsella sp. (assembly GCA_902475475.1). Taxonomy (GTDB): domain Bacteria; phylum Actinomycetota; class Coriobacteriia; order Coriobacteriales; family Coriobacteriaceae; genus Collinsella. The sequence continues at coordinate 2,707 of CABRZY010000171.1, read as the reverse complement.
CAAGTCCGAGGGCCAGTCGCATATGGAGGACCTTGCCAACAAGATCGTCCCGTGGAACTTCCTGCTCGCGGGCCTTGTCGCTCTCACCACGCGTAGCCTCATCAAGACCTCAGCGGCACTGATGGTCGACTACTCGTGCGCGCTCAAGCTCACGGGTTCCGTCGCCGTCATGACTGCCATGAGCGACGCTGCCAAGATGGGTATTATGGTCAAGGGCGCTAAGTACTTTGAGTCGTTTGCCAAGGCCGATACTATTGTCTTTGACAAGACCGGTACGCTGACCGAGGCCCAGCCGCGCCTAGCTTGCGTGCTCACGACCGACGGCTGGAGCGAGGACGAGGTTCTGCGCCTTTCTGCCTGCCTGGAGGAGCATTTCCCGCATCCGGTGGCGCGTGCCGTGGTCAACGCCGCCCGCGAGCGCGGGCTCGAGCACCGCGAGCGTCACGCTGCGGTCGAGTATATTGTGGCGCACGGCATCGCTTCGTCCATCGAAGGGCGTCGCGCGATTATCGGCTCGGCACACTTTGTGTTTGAGGACGAGAGCGCGCAGCTCGATTCCGACATTAAGGAGCGCATTGAGTCCCAGATGCGGGGACTGTCGCCGCTGTATCTGGCGGTCGACGGCACCGTTGTGGGCGTGCTCGGTATCGAGGACCCGCTTAAGCCCGGGGTCCGCGAGGCCATCGCCGACCTGCACGCGTTGGGCGTCAAGCACGTGGTCATGCTCACGGGCGATTCCGAGCGCACGGCCGAGCGCATTGCGCGAGAGGCAGGGGTCGACGAGTTTAAGGCCGAGCTGCTGCCCGAGGACAAGTACGCTTATGTGGAGCGCATTAAGAGCGAGGGGCGCCACGTTGCCGTGGTGGGCGACGGCGTCAACGATTCGCCGGCGCTCGGTTTGGCCGACGTGGGGCTGGCAATGGGCGGCGGAAGCGACATCGCCAAGGAGGTCGCCGACATCATCCTGACCGACACGGATCTCGCCGCAATCGTGCGCCTGCGCCGCATGAGCCAGGGCCTCATTGATCGCCTGACGAGCTCCTACTCTAAGGTAATGCTTACCAACTCGGCGCTGCTGGCGCTCGGCATTACCGGCACGATTACGCCGCAGACGTCGTCGCTGCTGCACAACGGCTCGACAATCGCTTACAGCCTGGGCAACGCGAAGGCTTACCTGCGCTAGCGTTTTCGATTGAGTATATGGCCTGCATTCGGGCGGCACCGCAGCCGCCAGGGTGCAGGCCTTCTTTTGTTTGACGATATGTTAGCTCGGATATATGCTCGTGCTAGCAATGCTAGTAAATGCTGAAGGTGAGGTTGAGATGGCTACCGTTGGCAGCATGGCACAGGTGAATGTTCGCGTAGATCGCTCGGTTAAAGAGCGCGCCGAGGAAGCGCTGCAGCTTTCGGGCGGGTCACTGCCCGAGCTTATCAAAAAGGTGGTGGCCAAGGTCGCACAGGGTGGCGGGCAGTGCGAGGAAGTGCTTGCGGCTGTCGACGACCGGCAGCAGGCCGTCGCGCCCGATACTCCGTTCGTCGCGTCGTGGGCAGCGGCAGACCGGTTTTACGCGGACCTGGGCATCGCTACGCCGCCCGTATCCGACGATCGCGGTTGGGACACAATCTATTCCGAAGCCATGGATGAGCATTATCGCCAAAAGGGGATGATTCAGTGAGTGGGACGCCTCTCAAGATTATGGTGGATGCCAACGTATGGGTTGATTCGTTTTGCGTCGACCATGCCGAGTCGCTTGCCGCGCGTGCGTTTATTGAGCAGGCGACGGAGACGCGGGCGTTACTGTTCTTCCCGGTGCATATCGCTAAAGACGTGCTGTACGTTGTCCAACACGAGTTGAAGCGTAGCGTTCTTGCCAGCGGGGGAGCGCTCGACGAGGCATCTGCCCGTGCAATTGGCGAGGCCGCGCTGGCGTTTGTTCGGAACATGACCGAAAACGCCACGGCCGTGGGTGCAGATGCGTCGGACCTTTGGCTGGCCGACAAATACTTAGCGCTCCATCGCGATTACGAGGACAACTTGGTACTCGCCGCATGCAAACGCGCCCAGGTTGATTACTTGGTAACTAACGATCGCAAGCTGCTCGAACATGCCGATCTTGCAGCAAAGACCCCGCGCCAAATGATGCCGATTCTTGCTTTGGCCGAACGTGGCGGCGCGGCTATCGGTTGACACGAACTGTTTGCGGGCCTCTTGGACGACGATGCGCCAAGGGACCCGCGTCTGCTATTTACAAAAGCCCGGCCTTAATGGCGGGGCTTTCTGCGAGCTGCTCGGCTGCCTTTTCTTCGGAGCTGTCGAGCGCGGCTAAGCTGCGGTAGACCCACTCGTTGACCTGGGTATTCTTGACGCCTGCGGTCTGCATAAGGGCGCCTACCTCGCGGATTGCTGCGAGCAGATCGGCTTTGGGACCCGCGAGCTCGACCTCGAAGCCGTGGTAGGCGGCCACTCCGCGGTTCTCACTAACGTGGTCGATAAAGCCCTCGACGGTCTCAAGCTGCTGGGCGAGAGCTGCATCATCGCCAGCGTCCAGCACGACGAGTTCGTTCGATACCGTGAGGGCGGGATGTCCGCAGGGGACAAAGCCTTCGATGACATCCATAGCTTCGGTAATGGTTGAGCCCAGGCCTGCGAGGGCATTGACGAGTTGCTGCTTGGTATCCATAACGGTCCTTTCGACGGGTCAATTTT
>CABRZY010000170.1 GCA_902475475.1 uncultured Collinsella sp. | reverse complement strand
GATGAGGTCGTTGAGGACATCCTGCATCGTATTGAGGCTGCCTAATGGCCCGTTTTCCTCTTGTTCCCACGGCACCCGAGCCCGAGCGTGCCATTTTGGTTGGTGTTGAATGGCGCGACAATGCATGGCCGCTCAATCGCTCGCTTGATGAGCTGGAGCGTCTTGCCCACACGGCTGGTGCCCAGTGCGTGGCACGCTTATCGCAGCGTTTGGTAAAGCCGTATCCTAAATCGTTTATCGGTTCCGGTAAGGTTGAAGAGCTGTGCGGCCTGGTGCATCGTATGGATGCCGATGTCGTTATTTTTGACGACGACCTGACGCCCTCGCAGCAATCCTATTTGGAGAAAGCCGTGGGCGAGCCGGTAAAGATTATCGATCGTACAGCACTGATCTTGGATATCTTTGGCCTGCATGCTCAGACGCGTGAGGGACGCCTACAGGTACAGCTGGCGCAGCTTCAATATCTGTTGCCTCGTCTGCGTGGCATGTGGAGCCATCTTGCCAAGGAGCAGACGCGCGGCGGCATCGGTTCGCGCTTTGGCCAGGGTGAAAGCCAGCTCGAGGTCGACCGTCGCTTGATTCGCAATAAGATCGCCGCGCTTCGTCGTGAGCTCAAGCAGGTTGAACAGCGTCGCGATGTCCAGTCCAAGAGCCGCATTGAGTCACCGGCGTTTCGCGTCGCGTTAGCCGGTTATACCAATGCCGGTAAATCGACGTTGCTTAATCGCCTGACCGGCTCTACGGTACTTTCGCAGGACAAGCTGTTTGCTACGCTCGATCCGACGACGCGTTCGTATCGCCTGCCCGGCGGTCGCGGCATGACGATTACCGATACCGTTGGCTTTATTCAAAAGCTACCGCATGGTCTCGTTGATGCCTTTAAGTCCACGCTGTCTGAGGTTCTTGGTGCCGATCTGATCCTTAAAGTTGTGGATGCCTCTGACGAGGACTACGAGCGCCAGCTCGAGGCAGTCGATCGCGTTCTTGACGAGATCGGTGCCGGCGAGCGTTTGACGCTTACGGTGTTCAATAAAATCGATCTGCTCGATAGTGTTGATCGATTGAGCTTCCGTCGTCGCTATCCCGAGGCCGTGCTGTTCTCGGCCCAGACAGGCGAGGGACTCGACGATCTCGTCGACCGTATTGCTCGTGAGGCGGCTGCTACCGATGTGTTGCTCTCTGCTGATATCCCGTATCGTGAGGGCGCCCTCATCACGCTGGTGCATGAGCAGGGAACCCTTTTGCACGAGGAATATCTTGAGGACGGCGTTCGTATTGTGGCGAAGCTGCCGGTTCGTATCGCGCCGCGGCTCAAGCGTTATCGCACCGAGTAGACGAGCTCCAAAAAGCCCAGAATAATGGGCTGATGCAGCAGATAAAAGGGGAGTGCGTGACGTCCAAGGCTGGCGAGCGCCGGGACGGGATTGGCGTAGGCCCAGCTAGGGACGGTCTTATCGATTCCCTTCGCTATGTGTGCGGCGTAGTATCCTGCAAGATACATAAAGAAAAACGGGATGATGGGGTAGTAATCACCTGAGACAAACCCAGGGCTCGGAAATCCCAGCCACGCCAGGTGGGGGACAGGGTAGATCGTTTTGGGGATGCTCCAGGTGAGGGCAAACAACAAAAGGCATAGGGACATGCCCCATCTCGCCGATATCTTCTTAAGGACGGGATCGGTCAACGCCACGATACCGGTACATGCGGCCATGCAGTAGATGATGCCAAAATTAACCGAATCGTCTACTGAGACAAGTGTTGTTGCCAACCAGACGACGAGTGCTGCTAAGGCGTATTTGGCGGCACGTTTGATATTGTTGCGTGAGAGCGTGCACATCCAACCCGCGATAAACAAAAATACCCAGCTGATGCTGGCGCGCCAGATGTCTTGAAAGACAGTCTGGGTAAACCAGGGCATATCCCAGTCGTACAGGTAGGCGAGATCGTAGCAAGCGTGAAAACCTGCCATTGAAATCATCGTAAACCCGCGGACGGTATCAAAGATAGTGATGCGTTTTTGCATTACGAGAACCGGCGCATTAAGCCGACGACTTTGCCCAAGATAACGGGATTCGTTGCATAGATAGGCTCCATGGTGTCATTCTCGGGCTGCAGACGTACGCGTCCCTGCTCCTTGTAGAACGTCTTGACGGTCGCTGAACCATCAATCATGGCCACGACAATTTCGCCGTTCATGGCACTCTTTTGTTCACGGACGATGATGTAATCGCCATTGAAGATGCCGACATTGATCATTGAGCTCCCATGTACCTCAAGGATAAAGGAACCCTGATCAGTGGCGATTTCGGTCGGGATAGTAAAAGTGTCTTCGATATTCTGCTCGGCCAGAATGGGAATCCCAGCCGCGACGCGACCAACGAGCGGTAGCGAGACCGTTCCGCGAGGTGCGGTGGGCTCGTCAGATTTAGAAATTGAGACAGAGGAACCGTCCTCGTTAAAGAGTTCCAGGGCGCGCGGTTTGGTGGCATCGCGCTTGAGTAGCCCGCGCGCCTCCAGGGCAGAGAGATGGGCGTGCACGGTGCTGGGGGAGGAAAGACCCACGGCAGAAGCCATCTCGCGCACGCTGGGCGGATAACCCTTCTCCTGCTGATATTCCTTGATGAAGTCGTAAATTTGCTGCTGACGCTTGGTAATTTTGCGAGCCATCAGGGCATCCTCTCTACCCATGTCAAACAAATGTTCGAATTTTGCTTGACAGGAACAACTGTTCGAAGATAATAATAACCGAACATTCGTTCTCGCGCTAGACATTTTTGTCCGCGCGGCTTGATAAAACTGTTCTCAGCAAAACACGCGAGAGGAGAACATGATGAACGCAACGAATATGGTCCAGGGAAACCTCGCCCTTAAGCTCGAGACGCCTGCCGCGCCCGCTTTTACTGTTGTCAAGGGTGGACGTTCCGGTTATCAGCCTTTGTCCGTAAAGTCTGCTCGCACTCAGTATGCTGTTGCCGCGCCGACTCCCGCTGCCCTGAAGGTCTCGACGATTGTTGCCGTCGCCGTTGCGCTCACGCTCTTTTTTGTCCTCGCTACGTCGGTCTTTAGCGCTCGTCACGCCGCGTATGCCGAGTCCGTTTCCAACGTTACCTACGAGACCATTCGCGTTCAGCCTGGTGATTCTCTTTGGTCGCTTGCCGAGGAATATCCAATCGAAGGCCTTTCCACGCAAGAGACTTCCGACATGATCCGTAACGTCAATCATCTGGAGCATGGTTCGCTCGCCGCCGGTGCGCATCTTAAGGTTCCTGCTCGTTCGTAATCATTATCGCGCTGCGCATGGTACCCTTGTTATCGTTTAAGAGGAGGTACCATGCGCTGTCCTAAATGCGGCAAGGCACATACCCGCGTCGTTGATTCCCGTATGCAGGAGTCAAATAACACCATTAAGCGCCGTCGCGAATGTTGCTCGTGTAACTACCGCTTTACAACGTTCGAGCGATGCGAAGACCCAATCGAGGTCATTAAGTCGGACGGAACTAAGCAGCGGTTCGATCGCAATAAGCTGCTCGTCGGCTTGATGCGCGCCACCATCAAGCGTGATATCGACACTAAGAAGCTCAATGAGATTATCGACGACATCGAGGTCGAGCTGCGTTCTCGCACGCTGACGGCCGTCACGTCGCATGAGTTGGGTGACATGGTGCTCAAACGCTTGGCCAAGATCGACAAGGTGGCGTACATCCGCTTTGCCTCGGTCTACCGCG
>CABRZY010000169.1 GCA_902475475.1 uncultured Collinsella sp. | reverse complement strand
CAAACATCTCTATAAGCAGGATATCGCCGGCTCTAAGGCGCATGCCAAGATGTTGGCCGCCCAGGGCATCATCAGTGCCGAGGACGAGCAGGCGATTGCCAAGGGCCTGACCGGAATCGAACAGGATATCGATGCCGGCAACTTCACCTTCGATATCAACGACGAGGACATTCATATGTCCATCGAGAGCGAGCTGACGCGCCGCATCGGCGAGGCCGGTAAGCGCTTGCATACCGGGCGTTCGCGCAACGACCAGGTGGCGACCGATACGCGTCTGGGCGTCAAGGCGCTGGCCAAGGAGCTCATGGAGGCCAATCTTGAGCTGCGCCATGTGCTGGTGGATGCGGCCAAGAAGTACGACAAGGTGATTCTGCCGGGCTACACGCACATGCAACATGCTCAGCCCGTGCTGCTGTCGCATCACCTGCTGGCGTATTCCTGGATGTTCGCGCGCGACTTTACACGTTTGAAGGCCGCCTTTGATGCTGCCGACAACTGCCCGCTGGGTGCCGCTGCGCTTGCCGGTACGAGCTATCCGCTCGATCGCCAGATGACGGCTGCCGAACTTGGCTTTGCGGGCGTGATCCCCAACTCGCTCGATGCCGTTTCCGACCGTGATTTCCTGCTCGATCTGCATTACGCCGGATCCGTCATGGCGATGCACCTGTCGCGTCTTTCCGAGGAGATCGTGCTGTGGTCGAGCTCCGAATTTGGCTTTATCACGCTTTCAGACTCCTACTCCACCGGCTCGTCTATCATGCCGCAGAAGAAGAACCCCGACTTTGCCGAGCTTATCCGCGGCAAGAGCGGTCGCGTGTACGGCAACCTGGTGCAGCTGCTGGTAACCATGAAGGGCTTGCCGCTTGCTTATAACAAGGACTTGCAGGAGGACAAGGAGAGCGCGCTCGATACCGCCCATACGCTCATGCAGTGTCTGTCGGTTATGGCCGGTATGATTTCGACTTGGACTGTCAACGAGGATGCCATGGCGCGCGAGTGCGGCGTGGGGCACCTTGCCGCCACCGATGTTGCCGATTACCTGGCTAAGCGTGGTCTGCCGTTCCGCGAGGCACATGCCGTGGTGGGCCATCTGGTCCTGATGTGTGAGAAGCGTGGCTGCAATCTTGAGGACCTGCCGTTTGAGGTGTTCCAGGAGGCAAGCCCGCTCTTTGAACGCGATATTACCGAGGCGCTCGACATCCCCTCAATTGTCGCCGCGCGTACGACCGAGGGCGGTACCGCCCCTGCCGCCGTTGCCGTGCAGCTGCAGCGCGCCGAGGCACAGCTCGTGGCCGACGAGGGCGTGTTTGGATCGCTGACCAAGGTCGTCGAGATGGGCCACGGGGCAAAGTAGGGGTCTGGCTGAAGCGGCTTTGGCCATTTATTGATAAATTGTTTTTGCTTTACGGGCGTCTGCTGATGTGGGCGTCCGTATTTTGTTGCTATGGGGGAGGGGCTTGTCGAGAACTTCTGTAGGACCTTTGGGCAGGTTGTGAAGGGGGTACGTTCGCGGGCGGCAACCGACCGTCTGCTCTGCTCGATGCGGTTGATGGGCAGTCGGATGGTACTCTAATCGAGCTTCGAAACAGAAGTGACACATATGGAACGCTTCAATAAATTGCAACGTTTCAATAAACAGCTTTTTGTTTAACTGCAGCTAAAACTCTGTTACGATGCAGTCCAGGCGGGTGCCGGAATGGGACTTGGGCACGCGCGAACCTACTTGAAAGGCTACTTTTATGGCTATCGAGAAGACCTTCATCATGATTAAGCCCGACGCCGTGCGTGACCGCAAGATCGGCGAGATTGTTGCTCGCATCGAGCGCAGCGGCCTTGTCATCGAGCGCATGGAGATGACCACGCTCGAGCGCGCTACCGTCGAGGAGCACTACGCCCATCTGGCCGACAAGCCCTTCTTTGGCGGTCTCTGCGACTTTATGACGAGCGGTCCGGTCGTCAAGATGGTCGTTTCCGGTCTCTCCGCTGTTGCTAAGATGCGCACCCTCATGGGCGCTACCAACCCGCTTGACGCTGCTCCTGGTACCATCCGCGGCGACTTTGCCGTCGATGTCAACGCCAACGTGATCCACGGCTCCGACTGTTTGGAGAACGCCGAGATTGAGATCAAGCGCTTCTTTGGCTAAACCAGCTTTGACTCCTTAAAGCTGTTAGCGTGTGGCTTTGGCGCCGCGGAACTCCATCCGCGGCGCCCTTTTATTCCAAAATCTATGCAGGGGCCCGCTCGGTCATGTGTTCCGAGCGGGCCCCTGCTGTTAGCTTGTGGCACTGAATAGTTTAGGCTTCGTCGACGATCTTAAGGCCGCGCGTGTGGTCGATCTCGTTGAGGAGGTTAACGCGACGCTCGTGGCGACCACCCTCAAACTCGGCGTCGAGCCACTCGTCGACGATCATCTTGGCGAGCTCGGAGCCCACGACGCGGGCGCCAAAGGCGAGCACGTTGGTATTGTTGTGCATGCGGGAGAGCTTGGCGCTGAAGGGCTCGGAGCACACAACGGCGCGTACGCCCTCGACCTTGTTGGCAGCCAAGCTAATCCCGACACCGGTGCCACAGATGAGGATGCCCAGGTCGACGTCGCCGTTGGCAACGGCCTTACCCACCTTGTAGCCGGCGATGGGGTAGTCAAAGCTCTCGGAGGTGTCGGTGCCAAAGTTCACGACCTCGCAGCCGCGCTCCTTCAGGTGCTCGGAAATGATGTTCTTGAGCTCGACGGCGGCGTGGTCGTTACCGATACCGATCTTCATGGATGGTTCCTCTCTGGTCTGTGCGGCGCAAATGCTAAAGGTGTTTACCGCGTTCGACTGCATGATAGCGCGACTTTTGCGTAAACGCTCGAGCGTTTTTTGGTCAAACGCTTTAGCAGGCAACAAGACTGGCTTCTCGTGAATGAATGTCGTCAGTTTGCGCTTGAGCGCCGTCTGCCGGAACCATGGTTGCGGTTTTTGATGCATTGTTATCAAATAAAGGAGCTAACTTTTTTGAGAGCCCAGCCCGTTATGCAAGCAGGAGATACCTATGCCTACCGATTCCATCCGTGATGCCGCGTTTTGCGATGTTTTGAACCGCGAACTTGTCTGTGCACTCGGCTGCACCGAGCCCATTGCCGTTGCCTATGCAGCGGCGCTGGCGAGCCAGACGCTCGGTTGCGAACCCGATCACATGGACGTTGCCTGCTCGGGCAACATCATCAAGAACGTTAAGAGCGTGACCGTGCCCAATTCGGGCGGAATGCATGGTATTGAGGCTGCGGCCGTGTTGGGTGCCGTGGGCGGCGACGCTAAGAGCGCTCTCGAGGTGCTCGAGAGCGTTGACGATAAAGATCGTGCTCGCGTGACCGAGCTCCTCGCCGACGCCGGCTACTGCGATGTGTCGCTTGTCGAAGGTGTACCCAACCTCTACATCAAGGTGACTGCGACGGCCGGGGGCCATACCGCGGTCGTCGAGATTACCGATCACCACACTAATGTCACGTGCCATACGCTCGATGGTATTCCGGTATGCGGCAAGTCGGCGGGGGAGTGTGCCGCCTGCGCCGAGCGCGTGGTGGCCGAGCGTGCGGCGGATAAGGCCGATACCCCTATGAGCATTGAGTCCATCATCGACTTTATCGAGGACGGTGACATTGAGGACGCCCGCGCTGCCGTTGAGCGTCAGATTGAGCTGAATGGCGCGATCAGTGCCGAGGGCCTTGCGCACGCTTGGGGCGCCGAGGTGGGCCGCACGCTGCTGGGTGCTCGTGCCGATGACGTCGCCTGCCGTG
>CABRZY010000168.1 GCA_902475475.1 uncultured Collinsella sp. | reverse complement strand
TATACTCCTTTCATGTCGTGTAGGAAATACGTAGACAAAAAGGAGGTTATGTGATGGTAAGTATTGTTCTTGCTAGCCACGGGGACTTGGCAGCTGGAATCAAGCAGACGGGATCGATGGTCTTTGGCGATCAGCCGTCTGTTGCCGTGGTCTCGCTCGAGCCGAGCATGGGCCCCGACGACTTCCGTGCCAAGGTCGAGGAAGCAATCGCTTCCTTCGAAGACCAGGAGCAGGTGCTCTTCCTCGTTGATCTGTGGGGCGGCACGCCGTTCAACCAGATCAGCGGGCTCATCGAGGGCCACGATTCCTGGGCTATCGTCACCGGTGTCAACCTGCCTATGCTCATCGAGGCATATTCGCAGCGCTTTGACGCAAAGAACACTGCACATGCGATCGCAAAACATCTCGTGACTGAGGCTAAGGCTGGCGTGCGCGTCAAGCCCGAGTCTCTGGAGCCCGAGGAGAAGAAGCCGGCTGCGGCCGCCGCTGCTCCTGCAGGCGCCATCCCTCCGGGAACGGTCATCGGCGATGGGCACATCAAGATCGCCCACGTCCGTATCGACACCCGTCTGCTTCATGGCCAGGTGGCCACCACGTGGACCAAGCAGATCAACCCCAACCGCATCATCGTGGTTTCCGACGGCGTTGCTCACGACGAGCTCCGCAAGACCATGATCGAGCAGGCTGCCCCTCCGGGAGTCCATGCCAACGTCGTGCCCATCAAGAAGATGGCCGAGGTCGTCAAGGACACGCGCTTTGGTGACACCAAGGCCATGCTGCTCTTTGAGAACCCGCAGGATCTGCTCAAGGCCATCGAGGCCGGCGTCGACATCAAGGAAGTCAACATCGGTTCCATGGCTCACTCCAAGGGCAAGGTCGTCGTCACCAACGCCGTCGCTATGGGCGATGACGACGTCAAGACTCTCGAGGCCCTCAAGGCCAAGGGCGTCAAGTTCGAGGTCCGCAAGGTTCCTTCGGATTCCTCCGAGGATCTCGACGCCATGTTGAAGAAAGCTAAGGCCGAACTGGCCGCTCAAGCATAGTAAAGGAGGGTCCGATACATGTCTGCAATCACTATTCTGCTTGTTGCGATTGTCGCGTTGCTTGCCGGTATGGAAGGCGTTCTGGATGAGTTCCAGTTCCATCAGCCGCTCGTGGCATGCACGCTTATCGGTCTCGTAACCGGTCACCTTCAGGAGGGCATCCTCCTGGGCGGTTCGCTCCAGATGATGGCCCTTGGCTGGGCTAACGTCGGCGCCGCTGTCGCGCCTGACGCCGCTCTGGCCTCGGTCGCTTCTTCGATCATCATGGTGCTCGCCCTCAACGGTGGCGCCACCGATTCGGCCAAGGCCGTTACCACCGCTATCGCCGTCGCCGTCCCGCTGTCGGTCGCTGGTCTGTTCCTGACCATGATCTGCCGTACCATTGCTACCGCTATCGCTCACGCCATGGACGGTTGCGCCGAGAAGGGCGACTTCTCCGGCATCGAGCGCTGGCAGTATGCTGCCATCCTCATGCAGGGCCTTCGTATCGCCATCCCGGCAGTGCTTCTGTGCGTCATCCCGGCCGAGGCCGTTACCAACGCGCTTAACGCTATGCCCGACTGGCTGTCCGGCGGCATGGCTGTCGGCGGCGGCATGGTCGCTTCCGTCGGTTACGCCATGGTCATCAACATGATGGCCACCAAGGAGACCTGGCCGTTCTTCGTCCTCGGCTTTGTCCTTGCTGCCATCCCTCAGCTCACGCTGATCGCCCTTGGTCTCATCGGCATCTCCCTTGCCCTCATCTACCTTGGCCTTAAGGATCTGGCCAAGCAGGGTGGCGGCATGGGCGGTGGCTCCGGCGACCCGCTCGGCGACATTCTGAACGATTACGAGTAGGAGGGGAGTGATACATATGGCAGAGAACAAGATTCAGCTCACCAAGGCTGACCGCAAGAAGGTTTGCTTCCGTCATCAGTTCCTTCAGGGCTCGTGGAACTACGAGCGTATGCAGAACGGCGGCTGGTGCTTCGCAATGATCCCTGCGATCAAGAAGCTCTACACCAGCAAGGATGACCAGATTGCCGCTCTTAAGCGCCACCTGGAGTTCTATAACACCCACCCCTATGTTTCCGCCCCCGTCATTGGCGTTACCCTCGCTCTCGAGGAGGAGCGCGCCAACGGTGCCCCGATTGACGACGTCGCCATTCAGGGCGTCAAGGTCGGTATGATGGGCCCGCTCGCCGGCGTCGGCGACCCCGTCTTCTGGTTCACCCTTCGCCCGATTCTGGGCGCTCTGGGCGCTTCCCTGGCCATGTCCGGCAGCATCGTCGGTCCGCTGCTGTTCTTCTTCGCGTGGAACATCATCCGTTACGCTTTCCTGTGGTACACGCAGGAGTTTGGCTACAAGGTCGGCTCCTCCATCGCCAAGGACCTCTCCGGTGGTCTGATGGGCAAGGTCACCGAGGGCGCTTCCATCCTGGGTATGTTCATCATCGGTGCCCTGGTCGAGCGCTGGGTGTCCATTTCCTTCACCCCGATCGTCTCCACGGTCAAGCAGTCTGCTGGCGCCTTTATCGACTGGGCTAGCCTGCCCTCCGGTTCCGAGGGTATCAAGGAAGCGCTGACGATGTACAACTCCGTCGGTGCTACCGCCCTTGATCAGATGAAGGTCACCACGCTTCAGGCCAACCTCGATCAGCTCATCCCCGGCCTTGCCGCCGTGTGCCTGACCCTGCTGGTCTGCAAGCTCCTCAAGAAGAAGGTCAGCCCGATCGTCATCATCCTGGCTCTCTTCGCCGTCGGCATCATCGGTCGCTTCTGCGGCTTCATGTAAGCACGCTTCGGCTTAAGACCGAGAATTGCTAGGCAAGGGCTTTTGAGCCATTGAAACGGACCGCACCCGGTGGGTACACTGGATGCGGTCCGATTGTTTTTATTGGAGGGCGAGGCGCGTATGGCGCAATCTCAGAACAGCACGGTCGATCTGGCAACGCCGGCAACCTGCCTGATGGGGCTTACCAGCCACGGTAACGTGATGGTGGGCAATAAGGCGTTTGAGTACTATAACGAGCGCAATCCCGAGGATTATATTCAAATCCCGTGGGACGAGGTCGACTATATTGCCGCCGAGGTTTTGCGCGGCACCAAGAAGATTACGCGTTTTGCCATCTTCACCAAGGACAACGGTCACTTTACGTTTTCGACGCGCGACGACAAAGAGACGCTTCGTGCTGTCCGCAAGTACGTCGACGAGGATAAGCTCGTGCGTTCGCCCGACTTTATCGATGTGACGGCCAAGGGCGCCAAGAGCATCCCCTCCGTTATCAAAAACCTCTTCCACAAAGGTAACTAGTCATTAAAGAGCGCCCCCAAAGTGGGACGCAGTTTCCCATGGGGCTCGATTGGGAAAGTGCATCCCAGTTCGAGCGCCGATTCCGGGATGTAGTTTCCGGAACGGGGTCGTTTGGGAAACCGTGTCCCGTTTCGAGCCGAAATTCTGGGACACAGTTTCCAGCGAGGTCCCATTGGGAAAGTTTGACCCAGAATTTGCCTGGATAGTGGGACACACTTTCCGTAGGGCTGTTCCACCGCAACTTCGAAGAGTGGCTATACGCTGTATTACAACGGCGTAAATCTGCTACACTAGTACAACATGCCTCCGTAGCTCAGGGGATAGAGCACCGCTCTCCTAAAGCGGGTGTCGACGGTTCGAATCCGCCCGGGGGCACCAGAGAAATATCGAGCCCGGTACCGCTACGGTGCCAGGTTCTTCTGGTTCAATGCCATGTCAAAAACGAAGCGCCCGCTTGCTGGGGGAGCAA
>CABRZY010000167.1 GCA_902475475.1 uncultured Collinsella sp. | reverse complement strand
GCTCGAACATATCGGACACGCTGCGGGCGATATCGGGAGCGCCTGCGTCCTTGCGCACCTGCTCACCCTTGGTATTGAGGTCGTCGAGAACCTTCTTGCTGCCCTCGACGGCAACGGCGGCGGCGCCAAAGCCAACATTGATGGCGCCGTTAACAAGCTGATCGAGTTTCATAACCATGGTTGTCTCCAATCACAAACAACTGCATTGGCGTTCTTGTACCCAAGATTGAGTGAAAGCGACAAAGCGTTTTAGCGCTATTCGATCGACGGGAAATCCCTACCTCACGTTGTCGTTCATCGCGAAAGAGTTCTTCATGGCGCAGCTCGTGGTGTAGAGCACCTTGCCCAGCAGGGCATCGGTCTCCACGCGGACACGCTCGGCAAAGGCCTCGTTGGCGCGTGCAAGCTCGGCAGGCACCTCGGCCTCGGGCAGAGCGGCTACGGCAGCGTCGACGTCATGGATCTGCTTGTGGCCCATGCCACCGACCTTCTCCTGATAATCCTCGACCGCGCGACCGCACTCATGGAAGCGGACGTCAGCCAGCGCGCCGATCAGGCGGTTGGCCCAGTAGAAGTTTTCGGACGTCACGCGAGCCTGCGTGTCGGCATAGTACTCGGGCATGGTCTCGACGTTGGCGTACAGCGGAACCAGCGCGTTAAACGAGTTGGAGCCAAACGCCATCCACTGCACGGCGCGATAGGCCGGCTGCGCATAGGGACGCAGCTGCAACACGGCGAGCTGGCTGTTACGGTTGATGCCGATGGGGCGATATGCGCCACGCGTAGCGGGCGTGCCCTTGCTACCGTAGCAATCGTACTCCGTGCCCTGGTAGTGGCTCGAGAGTACGTACTTGATGTCCTCGATGGTCACCTTGCGCTCGGGCACGCGGCTCCAGGGGATATCGTCGCTCTCGGGCGTGTAGTCGGCGTCGGGGCCATCCCACACGTCGCTGGGGTTGAGACAGCGCTGCATGTACCACGCGCGCGGCGTGTTGTAGACGTGGTCGCTGTCGCTGTGCGAGCCAAAGGCCTCGCGCGGGTTAAAGACCGCAGCCGGGCCGTCGCCCTCGACGCCCAGCGTCAGGTCCAGATGCCACTCGGCCATCCAGGCGCGCAAGTCGGCGGAGCACATGTGGTCGGCCTGGGCGCCCTCGGCGTCATCCAGGTCAAAGCTGTCGATACCCAGCTGGTTGGGCATGGTCACATAGGCGTCGTCAGGCACGCGCTTGGCAATCCAGTGGTGACCACCGATGGTCTCGAGCCACCAGATCTCGCCCACATCACTAAAGGCGATGCCGTTGTTCTCGTAGGTGCCGTAGCGCTCGAGCAGGTCGCCCAGGATACGCACGCCGTCGCGGGCGGACTTAGCGTACGGCAGGACCAGGGTCACCATGTCCTCCTCGCCCAGGCCACCAGGCTGCGCCGGCACATAGCCGTCCTCACCCTCGTTGCCCTTGGCGGGCACGTAGTCCACGAGCGGGTCGGCGCCGCGAACTCGCTCATTGGTGGTGAGCGTCTCGGTTGCGGACATGCCCACATTGAGCTCGTTGAAACCGGCCTCGGCCCAGATGCCGTGGCCCGGGACAACATCGGGGACACTCGTGTAGCGCATGGGGTTATCGGGCAGCTCAACGGTCAGGTGACTCAGGACGCTCGTGTAGACGCGCGGCTGCTCGTCGGGATGCACCACGCGCATACGCTTGGGCTCAAACACCCCGTTGGACGAGTCCTCGTTACGCGCGACAAGCGTCGACCCGTCGTAGCTCGCGTTCTTACCGACCAGAATCGTTGTGCACGGCATGCGCATCCTCCTTGAGCGAAGAAATCAAACGGCAACAGTGTATCGCTTCGACGCAAAAAGGGCGAAACCGCAACCCTTCAGGACCCCTCGGGACCCCTGTGTGCAAAAATGCCTATTTCGATGCGCGCTCGGCCGCTTCGATCACGTGTTTGGCGAGGATCGCCGTCGTCACAGCTCCCACGCCGCCCGGCACGGGCGTGATGGTGTCAACAACCGGCTCTGCAGCATCAAAATCAACGTCCCCGACCAGCTTGCCAGCGGCCTCGTCCCAATTAATGCCAACATCGATGATCGTCTGGCCCTCGCGAACCGCATCCGCGCCAATCGTGCGCGCGCGTCCAACCGCGGCAACAACAATGTCGGCAGAACAGCACTCGGCAGCTAGGTCACGCGTATGCGTATGGCACGTCGTCACCGTGGCATTGCGAGCCGTAAGCATGGCGGCAACGGGACGGCCAATTACCAGCGAGCGACCAACAACGGCAACTTTAGCTCCATCCAGTTCAACGCCGTAATGGTCCAGCAACGCCAACACGGCTTCTGCCGTGCAGGGAGCAAAGCCCTCGCCTCGCCCCGAAAGCGTGGTGAGCAGCGAGGCCGGCGTCATGGAGTCGACGTCCTTGGCGGGATCGAGTGCCGCGGCAATTGTATCCTCCTCAAGCCCAGCGGCCAACGGACGAAACATCAGGCATCCGTGAACAGCGGGGTCGGCATTGATGCCCTCGATAGCCGCCAGCAGCTCATCCTGCGAAACATCGGCAGGCAGCAACACGCGACGAGCTTCGATGCCCACCTTTTCGCAGCGTTTGAGTGCACCGCGCTCGTAGGACAGGTCGTCCTCGCGCTCGCCCACGCGAACGATGGCCAGCGTCGGCACAACGCCGCGCTCACGCAAAGCCGCGCAGCGAGCAGCGAGCTCCTCAGTCAACGCGCGGGCGACGGGAGCACCCTTAAGCAGCTCGGCCATGGCTATCCCCTCTTCCTGGCTGCATCGGCGGCGCGGCGCGCCAGCGCATCGGCGCGCGGCAGCCACGTATCCAGCATCTCATCGCACGCCGCCTCGAGCTCCTCGGCACGCACCCGGTCTTTCATAGATGTGGTGTTGGCAAAGAGCGTCAGGCTCGCGCCCTGCATGGCGGCGCGGCAGAATACGGCACCGCACGCCACGTCGGACAGCAGCTGTCGGGAGCCCTTGTCCGCCATGTCCTCGAGCAGCGCCAGTGCGCGCCCGCAGGCATCCATAATGCGATACGGCGGCATGGCGGCCACGTGCAGCGCATCCTGCATCGCAGCCGGTCGGGCCGGGTCCTCACGCGGAATACCGTACGCAGCGGACACCTGGCCGTACGCACGAACGTCCTCGGCGACCAGACCCACAAGCTCCTGCGCCAACTCGTCTGCCTGGGCAAACGCACGCGTCAGGTCATCCGCACGATCAGCAAGCGCGGGATTGGTTGCACCGTAGCGGGCAACCATTCCGCACAGCGAGGCGCCCAGCGCGCCCACAAAAGCGCTCGCGCTGCCACCACCGGGAACCGGCTCGCGCGCGGCCAGCGCCTCGGCAAAACCGCGACAGGTTTTATCCATCATCTCTTGGCTCATACGCATGCACCTTCAAGTCATATACATCGGTCGGACGGCGACTGCCTGCCGACTGTATCGATCACATAATGGTGCTAAGTCTAGCCCATAAGCACACGGGCGTCAGCGTACCTGGCCATCGCTGATTTCTATGGCACGCGATAGGCAGCAGCAACGCAAACATGGGACACATGGCCCACCTTTCGAGACTCTCTGGCAGCACAAACCGGGGCATATCTATAAATAAGGAGCCCGTTGGGGCACGGCTGCGCAACGACCACAAACAACGAAAGGAGGCATTAACGTACTCATACAACCCACGCACAAAGACATCCGCCGCAAACGGAAACAACGCCCCAACAACATGCGGCGCCATGATGTCACTAACAGACAAGGAGGACGCCACCATGAAGAAAAAGACCCTAT
>CABRZY010000166.1 GCA_902475475.1 uncultured Collinsella sp. | reverse complement strand
GCCTCGGCCGCCGTCATATTCCGGAGCTCAAGGCCAAAAACCCACAACTCCGCGGCTTTGGTGAGCGCACGGCCATGAACCACCCCATGCAGGGCACCGCGGCCGACATCATCAAGATCGCCATGGCCCGCGTAAGCCGCCGCCTGGAAGAGGAAGGCTTTGCCGCCCACATGATCCTGCAAGTGCACGACGAACTGGACTTTGAGTGCCCCATCGACGAAGTCGAGCGCCTAACCACCATGGTCCGCGACGTCATGGAGCACGTAGTGGACCTCCGCGTTCCCCTAATCGCCGAAGCCAGCACCGGCATAACCTGGGCCGACGCCAAATAGGGAAGTGCCCACAACCCCAAAGTAACCAAAACAGAGGGGAGCCCCTTCCAAAAAGGGGCTCCCCTCTGTTCAAATAAATTCAGCCAAGTATCTAGACACTCAAGAGGCCATCTTGGCGGCAAGCAAAGTCAACATGGCCATGCCCGGGGCCGACCGCTTGATTTTTGTAGATTCCGCACGAGCCGAAGAGCACTAAATGTGCTCTTCGTGCGAGCCCAGGACTTGACCGAGCAAAAATCAAGCGGTCGGCCCCGGGCATGGCGACGGGATAGATTAACGAGCCGCCAAGATGGCGTCGATGAGCGTCAGTACGCCCCCGTCGTTGTTGCTCGGAATGCGCCACTTGGCGTGCGCGTTCATGTGCTCCTCGGCATTGTCCACGATAAAGCTGTGACCGACGCGCTCCAACATGGGGATGTCGTTGTAGGTATCGCCCACGGCGGCAGCATCGGCAATATCGATGCCCAGGTGCTCGCACAGGTGCGCGACGCCGGCGCCCTTGTCGACGCCCAGGTTCATAAAGTCGATCCACTCGCGCCCGGCGTTGGTGACGTAGAGCTTGTCCGAGAACTCGGGGCTATAGGTCTCGCGGAAAGCGGGCTCGGCGTCGTAGCCGGGGAAGAAGACCGAAATCTTGTTGGACTCGAAATCAATGCCCTCAAAGCTGTCGACGTAGTTGATTGTGTTGTAGTAGACGCTGATCTCGTCGTGGTATTGATGGTCGCGGGCAAGCACGTAGAACTCGTCGAAGCAGCACAGGACGGGGACAGCGCGAGGATCCTCCGAGGCACGGCTCAAGACCTGCTGATACAGCTCCACGTCAATATTGCTCTTATAGATATAGCTGCCGCGATAGATCACGCACGCTCCGTTGTCGGGACAAAAGGCGAGGCGGTTCTTGATACCCTCGAACATCTCCTCGAGCTTGGGGGCGGGACGTCCGCTGGCGGGGCAGAATACGATGCCGGCGTCGGCGAGCTTGTCCAGGCGCTCATCAAGACCCTGGGGCAGCACACGCTCGTCGGTCAGCAGCGTCTTGTCCATATCGACGGCGAGAATCTTAATGTTGCCGATGTTGGCGTCCGATTCGTAAGTTTGCATAAAAATGCGCCTTTCGTTTCGAGATTGTTTCAGACGTTATAACCATCAACTAGTAGTCGAGCGTATTTTCGCAGGAATGGTGCGTATTTGCACTGCAATTCACAAACTAATGAAAAAACTTTTCAGAAATTTGAATTTGTCGCTTGCGCAGCGTGCACTTTATCGTAATATAGCGAACATCGAAAACGGAGACGGCAAAAGAGCCGCTTACCGAGGAAAAGGTACCGTTTGCGATATTTGAATTGCGCCCGGCGATACGTGAAAGGAGAGGCAGATGCAGTTCGTACAGATCATCACCACTGCAGACAATGCTCTCCGACGCCAGCGCGCAATTTCCCGACGACGATAACAATCGTCTCTGTCCACATGGGGCGAATTGCCTCAACAGAGTCATTTTGAGGTCGTTGGGTTTAAGCACGACATAGTCGCATGTTTCTAGGGCATGCCTGTGATGCATTCTGCTGAATAACCTGATATTGCACGGTTTTTGACCTCAAGGTGACTTGCAACTGACCGATGTTCTAACTAGCTACCAAGGGCGAAAGGAAACAGCCATGAGCAAGGAAAAAGTCGTTCTCGCATATTCCGGTGGTCTTGATACATCCGTATGTGTCAAGTGGCTCCAGGACGAGAAGAATCTCGACGTCGTTTGCGTCTGCGGCAACGTGGGCCAGGAGGAGACCGGCCTGGATGCCAAAAAGCAGAAGGCGCTCGACCTGGGCGTTCTCGATTGCCAGGTGCTCGACCTGCGCGACGAGTTCTCCGATGAGTTCCTGACCAAAGCCATTGCAGCAAACTCCATGTACGAGAACAAGTATCCGCTGCTCTCCGCCCTGTCTCGCCCGCTGCTTGCCAAGAAGCTTGTTGAGGTCGCCCACGAGTTTGGCGCGACCTACGTCGCCCACGGCTGCACCGGCAAGGGTAACGACCAGGTTCGTTTTGAGGCCGCCGTCAAGGCCCTCGACCCCGAGCTTAAGGTTATCGCCCCGGTTCGCGAGTGGGACCTGAAGTGCCGTCCCGACGAGGTCGCCTATGCTCACGCCCACAACGTGCCGGTTCCCGAGGGTGCCAACGACAACCCCTACTCCATCGACGACAACCTGTGGGGTCGTGCCATTGAGTGCGGCCACCTGGAGGATCCCTGGAACGAGCCGCTCGACGACGCCTGGGTTATGACCAAGAACCCCGAGGACACGCCCGACACCCCGACCTATACCGAGATCGAGTTTGAGGCCGGCAAGCCCGTCGCCGTCGACGGCAAGAAGATGAAGCTCTCCGAGATCGTCATCGCCCTCAACAAGATCTCCGGCGACAATGGCTTTGGCCGTCTCGATCTGGTCGAGGATCGCCTGGTGGGCCTTAAGAGCCGCGAGTGCTACGAGGTTCCCGGCGCCCTGACGCTCATCACCGCCCACAAGGCGCTCGAGGACATCTGCGTCGAGGGCGACCTGCTCAAGACCAAGATCAAGCTTGAGCAGGATTGGGCCACCGCCGTGTACAACGGCCAGTGGTACAGCCCGCTCAAAAACGCGCTCGATGCCTTTATGGCCGATACCCAGAAGTTCGTGACCGGCACTGTCCGTCTGAAGTTCTTTAAGGGCAACTGCCATGTCGTCGGCCGCAAGAGCCCCTTCAGCCTCTACGACTACGGTCTGGCTACCTACGACCGCGACACCACGTTTGACGAGAAGGCCAGTGCCGGCTTTATCGAGATCGATACGCTGTCGCTCAAGACGTGGGCAAAGGTCCAGGGCCCCAGCTCTGCTGCCGCCCAGGCCTAGCGCCTCCTTCCCTTGGTATCCGCGCGGCCCATCCGCGTGATACATAACGGGCGCACGGGGTCCCTACCTTTCGTTATGCTTGCTGACACTTCTTAACATCGGTGGCCCCTACGTTCCGCCCGCATATATGATGCCGCGTCTGCGGCTGAGTCCGAGCCCCGCCGGGGTTGTCCGGCGGGGCTCCTTCTATCAATTTGGCGGCTCTGCGCCTATATATATGAGGAGTATCCATTATGTTCAATGCTATCGCGCATGCTTTACTTGCCCTCGCGCCCGAGTTCGATGCTGTAAGGGTCGAGGACGTTCCTATGAGCCTGAAGGCCTGGATCGATGGTTCGCAGGGCAACATCCGGAGGGAGACGTTGGGCGCCAAGTGCATGGTGCGTCACTTCTTTGCAAATTAGCCACATGGCCCCGCGCGCGGCAGGGAGTGTGTAAAACTAGCGGTTGATAAATCGCTTTAGCGACAGGGCACATTGCTTTGGACGCTTGTTTTGGTATTTGGAGAAAGGAGACGGTTCCATGGCTCTTTGGGGCGGTCGTTTTGAGGCGGGCGTGGCCGAGGTCACGCAGGAGTTTGGCGCGTCGCTGCCGGTCGACAAACATCTCTATAAGCAGGATATCGCCGGCTCTAAGGCGCATGCCAAGATGTTG
>CABRZY010000165.1 GCA_902475475.1 uncultured Collinsella sp. | reverse complement strand
TATCCCATGGCCCACGGCGCCACGTCAATGCCCTCCGCAACGGCAAGGCCGCCGGTGCCTTGGGGTCCCATGAGCCCCTTGTGGCCGGTAAAGCACACGACGTCGAGCCCCATGTCCTGCATATCGATATGCGCCGTGCCGGCAGACTGCGAGGCATCGACAATCACGAGCGCGCCGGCCGCATGAGCCACAGCCGCCACACGTGCAACATCAACGGAGTTGCCGGTCACATTGGAGGCGTGCGTCACCACCACGGCACGCGTGCCAGGCGTCACCAGCCGCTCGAGCTCGTCGTAGTCGAGCGCGCCGTTCGCGTCGCAGCCCGCATGCTCAACGGTCACGCCCCGCTCTACCGCCAGGCGGTTGAGCGGACGCAGCACGGAGTTGTGCTCGAGCACCGTTATGACCACGCGGTCGCCGGGACGCACCACGCCGTTAATCGCCGTGTTGAGCGCCGCCGTAGAATTGAGCGTAAAACAAACATGGTCCGCCCTCGGGCAGCCCAGCAAGCGCGCAAGCTTGGCACGGCAAGCATGAATCGTACGAGCGGCATCGAGGGCACCCGACGTGGCCCCGCGCCCGGCATTGCCGAGCGAACACATCGCCTGCGTCACGGCATCGATCACCGTCTGCGGCTTATGCATGGTCGTCGCCGCGTTATCCAGGTAGATCATCGCACGACCTCCCACATGTCGATTACCGTAAAGCCCTCGGTGGGGACGCCCGCCGCGGCAAGCTCGCCGCGCAGCAGGTCCTCATCCGAAGGCAGCGCCTTCCACGCCAAGCCGCAGCCGGCAGCGACCTCCCCGGGCACGGGAATCGTTCGCCCGGGAAGGCCGCGCTCGATGCACAGGGACTCGCAACCCATGGCGGCCGCCGTGGTGGGAAACGTGATGACAAGCGCCGGGCGCTTCTCCCTCATGGCAACTCCAACCAATACGCTACGGGCGCACGACGCGCACGGCCTGCTCCATCTTCTCCACGATCACGTACATGTTGGTGACCTCGCCCACCGCAAGCTGGTCTTTAATGCCATAGTGGTCGAGGCAGGTGCCACAGGTAAGAATCTCGACACCCTGCTCAGCCAGGCCCTTCAGGTCATCGAGCACCGGCGAGCCCTCGACGGTGAGCTTGGCACCGCCGTTGTAGAACAGCATGGTCGCGGGCAGCTCCTCCTGCTGCGTCACGGCAAAGATAAACGCCTTCATGAGCTTGTGGCCCAGCTCGTCGTCGCCACGGCCCATGCAATCGGTGTAGACGGAAATGACGAGTTTGCCCTTGCCGGCGCTGGCGTCGCAGAAGGCAGCGCCATCCTGCTCAGGATCGGCCACGGCAACGGCGCCAGAGGTCGCCACGGTCACGTGCCACTCGGCGTCAGAAACCTTCTCGACCGAGGCCGTGCAGCCCTTCTCCTGCGCCATCTTGGAGATGTTCATGACGGCAGTCTCGTTATCGACCGAGGTCACCACGGCGCCCTCGCCATCGAGCTGCTTCAGGGCTTTGAGCGTCTTGACGACGGGCAGCGGGCAGGCATCGCCCATGGCATTGACTTCAATTTTGGTAGACATAGCAAATTCCTTTCGAAAGAACCGTTCTAGAGAACGGCAGACAGTTACATAAACGTGCGGGCTAGCGAACAACGCGAACGGCAGGACCGCCTGGTACCGGCTCGTACACGCGACCGACGACGGCGGCGATACGTCCTTCGGCATGTAGACGGCTCGCAAGCTCATCCACATCGGCAGCAGGTGCCGCGATAAGCAGGCCACCAGACGTCTGCGGGTCGTACAGCGCGTCGAGCATGCCCGGCTCAAGGTCCTCGTCGGCAGCCACGCGCGGGCCAAAGAAGTCCTGGTTGCGGTAGGAGCCCGCGGGGATAATGCCCATACGCGCCATGTCGAGCACCTGGTCAAAGAGTGGCACCGCCCCCGACGCAAGCTCAACTTGCACGCCCGAGCCCTCGGCCATCTCGCACGCGTGCCCGATCAGGCCAAAGCCCGTAATGTCGGTGCAGCCGTGAAGCTCAAGCCCCTCGGCCAGACGAATCGGAGCCTCGTTGAGGGTGCGCATCGAGTCAAACATGGCTGCGGCCTCGTCCTGCTCGATGAGCTCGCCCTTAATGGCCGTGGTGATGATGCCCGAGCCAACTGCCTTGGTCAGCAGTAACGCATCGCCCACGCGCGCGCCGCTGTTGGCGAGCATGCGGTCGAGCGCGACAAACCCGCTCACGGACAGGCCGTACTTGGGCTCGTCGTCGTTGATGGTGTGGCCGCCCGCGATGGAGCAACCCGCCTCGACGCACTTGTCGGCGCCGCCCGCCAGAATCTGACCGGCAACCTCAACGCCCAGACAGCTCGGGATGCACAGCAAGTTCATGGCATGGCTCGGCCGCCCGCCCATGGCGTAGATGTCCGACAGCGAGTTGGCCGCGGCGATCTGACCAAACAGGAACGGGTCGTCGACCATCGGCGGAAAGAAGTCGATGGACTGCACGAGCCCCAGGTTCTCCCCTACGCGGAAAACGCTCGCATCGTCGGAGGTATCGAACCCCACAAGCAGGTTGTCGTTATGGACATTAGGTAAGTCGCCCAGGACCTGGGCGAGGGCTCCGGGAGCCAACTTAGCGGCTCAACCGCTCGCAGCCGTCATAGACGTGAGCTTAATCTGATCGTCGGCCATCGATACCTCCTCTCATCGGTCAATCATTTTCTCCCAGTATACGCATGAATGCGAGCCGACGGCGGATGCATTAATTGAGCGCCTGGGCACGAATCGCCGCGCCGATCGCTCCGGCAAAGCGAGCCTGGGGTGAGGTGGTCACCGGCGACCCCAGTAGCTCGCCCAACCGCTCCACCACGAAGGCGTTCTCGCACAGGCCACCGGTCAGGTAGTACGGGGCGCCCGCCGCCTGCCCGGCCATAGTGGCCACGCGCGAGACCACGCTGTCGATCACGCCACGCGCAATGTTCTCGCGCGGCTCACCGCGACCGATCAGGCTGATAACCTCGCTTTCGGCAAACACCGTGCACATGCTGCTGATCTTGGTGGGCTCGCCGGAACGCGCCAGGTCGGCCATCTGCTGCTGGGAAATGCCCAGGCGGTCGGCCATGATCTCCAAAAAGCGCCCCGTGCCGGCGGCGCACTTGTCGTTCATGGCAAACTTGGCCACGCGGCCACTTTTAAGCTGAATGACCTTGGTGTCCTGACCGCCCACGTCGATCACCGTGCCGTGATCGCCAAACAGGCGCACGGCACCGGTGCCGTGGCAGGTGATCTCGGTCACGACCTTGTGCGCATAGGGCACGGCGACACGACCGTAGCCGGTCGCGATCACGCGCACGTCGTCGGCCGTCACGTCATAGCCGGCCGCTACCAGTGCCTCGCGCAGCCGCTCGGAAGCATCGACCGAGGAGAACCCGGTTGGCTGCACGCACGTCCACGCCATCGAACCCTCCCCGTCGACCACAGCAGCCTTAGCCGCCGTAGACCCGATATCGATCCCGATCCCTATCATGGCTCTCTCCCAATCTAAACATCAAAGACAGCGGCGCGTTCAGGCGCCTTAGCTCTAGGTTTCTCAGGTGCCGAAGATTGCCCCGAAAGAGGAGCGCAGCGTACTTTGGGTACGCAAGCGACGGTTTGAGGGGCAAGATCCGGTGCCTGAGGAAGCTAGAGGGTTTCGATGAAGGCGGCGATGCGCGTCTCGATCTGGCCCATGTCACCGTTGCTGTAGCCGGTCTCGATCTTCATGTACGGAATACCCGCACCCTCGACGGCCTCCTGCATGCGTGCACTCTCCACGTTAAAGGTGTGGCACGCCTGGAGCACGCTCTCCACTACACCATCGACGTGATACTTCTCGCACCCTCTAGCTTCCTCAGGCACCGGATCTTGCCCCTCAAACCGTCGCTTGC
>CABRZY010000164.1 GCA_902475475.1 uncultured Collinsella sp. | reverse complement strand
GGACCGGGAGGTGGAGTTGTTTGCGCTCGCTTTCCTGCTTCGTCGGGAGCTGGGTGGCGTCTTTGAGGTTGACGAGCTGCTACTCGATTGGGACCAGGCTGATGCGCGCCTGTTTGTGGGCGTGACGGAGCTGGGGCGCACGGTTGATGTTCGGCTGGATGCTGCCGACGGCGGTCGTCTTGCCGACGGCGACGTGCTCGCCATCGACCGTTCGGGCATGGTGCCCGTGACGGTTGTCGTGCGCCTGCGCAGCGCCGAGGTCTATTTGGTCGAAGTCGACCGCATGGATCCGATTGTGCTCGCACATGCGTGCTGGGAGATCGGCAACATGCATGCGCCGCTCTTCCGGGGTGACTCGGATGATTATACCGTGCGCATGTATACGCCGGTGCAACCGGTTTTGGGTCGTATACTCCGGGGCATCGGGGGCGTTCGGCTCTCGGTGGTCACACGCGAGCTCGATGCCAGTCGACGCTTTGCATCGAGCGCGGCGGATGTTGTTGTGAGTATGGCTCCAGACTTTACGATCGTAAAGAAGGCGCGCGGTTAACGTGCGCATGCGTAAGACGGACTTTGAGAGGCAACTATTCAAAGTCCGTCTTGCTGTTGATGAAATGCTGTGGGGGAAAGCATATGGGTCTTGAAGGAATCAGGCTGATTGCATGCGATTTGGACGGCACGTTGCTGCATCCGGGGGAGCGCGAGCCGCGTTCCGAGGCCTTTGAGCTCATCGATGAGCTGCATCGTCGCGGCATTGTGTTTATGCCGGCGAGCGGCCGTCAATATGCGAGCTTGCGCTATCTGTTTGCCCCGGTGGCCGATGAGCTCGCCTATGTGTGCGAAAACGGAGCCCTGGTGATGAGCGAGGGGCATGCCGTCGTCAAGCGCTCTATGGAGCGTGACCTGGCGATGGATATCGCGAATGCCGTGGTCTCCTACCCCCATGCCGACGTGACTCTTTCGTGTGAGGGGCACCTCTACACCATAAGCGGCAACGATGCGTTCATCGACCATTTGCGTTACGAGGTCCATTGCGATGTGGCGGTGGTCGACCGTCCCGAGGACATTGACGAGGATGTCATTAAAATTGCGTTTCAAACGCCCGAGACGGAGCAGCCGGCAGCGCTGGAGTATTTTGTGCGTCGCTTTAGCGACCGGGTCGATGTGATGACGTCGGGAACCGAATGGACCGACTTTATCGGCTTTGATTCAGGCAAGGGGTCCGCGCTTGCCGATTATGGTCGCGCACTGGGGATCTCACCTAACGAAATGATGGCGTTTGGCGATAACGAAAACGATCGCGACATGCTCAACGTGGTGGGCCATCCCTATCTGATGGAGAGCTGCAATCCCAGCATGCGCGGTGTCAATGACCGTGTCCGCTACGTGCGCACGGTCGAAGAAGAGCTGCGTCGTCTACTTGCTGAGTAGGCATGTCCCAAAATCTACCTACAGTTGGGGCAGAGGCCCTCGAAGATGGTGTAGTGCGACGTGACGTTCCAGCCGATTTGCTCGGACGCCTTTGCGTCGAGCTGGGCGTCGAAGGGGAGCGGCACATCGATGACGCGGCTGCACGAGGTGCAGATGATATGCGCATGCGGCTCGATCGTGCGATCGAAGCGGCTGCCGCCCGGCGTCTTGATTGAGAGGATCTCGCCGGCGTCGGCCAAGAGATTGAGGTTGCGGTAGACCGTACCGCGGCTGATTTTGTCATCCTGCGCGCGCACGACGTTGTAGATTTCGTCAGCGGTGGGATGGTTATAGCTTTGGCGCACGGCGTCAAGAACCAGCTTTCGCTGCCTGGTATTCCTTCTTTGCACCGCCATGCGCCTCGCCTCTTTTCTATTAACGGTCGTAGGTAAATGATACCTTATTTAGCACACAATACTAATAATGAGGACTGAAGCCGTCTTCATTGGCAAGTGGGGCTCGGACCTGGGCGTCTACGAGGCGAAAACGCGTTCCCATGCGCTCGTAGGAGGCATGAAGCGCCTCGAGATGAGATAGGATGTTTGCCGGAGCTCCCTGTATCTCCATCTCGACTGAGCCGTCTTCCATGTTACGCACCCAGCCGGTGAGTGCGCGTGCCTGCGCGAGGTTGGTGTTGGTAAAGCGAAAACCAACGCCTTGGACTTGCCCCGCCCAGCGCAGGAAGTAGCGCAGGGGAGTGTCTTGAGTGGCCTCGTCGCTTGCGAGCACAGTAAGCCTGCGGCGCAGCTCGAGCTCGATGTTTGATGGTTTTTGAGGCTCTCGACTGCCGCCGGTGACGCTGGAGAAGAACGTATCGAAGAGGCCCATCGCTATGCCTGCTTGACTGAATCGGCGGGGAAGGTAATGCCGGCCTGCTGACGCACGGCATCCATGATGCGCAGTGAGACGAGCGTGACATCGCGGTAGTGGCCAAGCTCGTGGCGTCCCGCCGGGGTCTCCCAAATCTCTTCCTTAACGTTATCGATGCCGCCGATGGCGGTGATAAAGTCTGTGAGTTCGTATTCCATGGTGTTGCTCGATTTGGGCAGGTCGAGCACGCGGCCGTTGTCGCCCTGTTCGCGCGGTGCCTCGGTCGCCGAGCCGCGTACGACATCGCCGCGATAGTCGATGCGGACGTTGCGGGGCGTGGACAGATGGTCGATCTGGATAGTGCCACGCTCGCCTTCGATCTGCGAGGGCAGCAGGTCATTCGTAATTTTGGAGTGCGCGAGCTCGACGGAGATGCGGCCACCGCCGTAGCTGGCGAGGATAGAACCGCAGCCGTCGATGGGGCCGTGCGTGAGCTGTCGCGTGGTGGGGTCGAGCAGAGTAGCCATGCTCGTAAGGCCGGAGGGCATGCCGAAAATCTCGACCATGGGCTCGACGGTGTAGACGCCAATGTCCATGAGGGAACCCGATGCCATATTGCAGTCGAAGATATTGGTGGAGCGTCCCGCGAGAATCTCGTTGTAGCGCGAGGAATACTTGCCAAAGCGCAATGAGGCACGACGAATGGGCGCAATCTCGCCCAGGGCGTCCTCGATGGCGTGGAAAGCGGGGTCATGGAGCGGGCGCATGGCCTCGAGGGCCACGACACCTGCTGCCTCGGCAGCGCGGAAGACTTCCAACGCCTGCGCCTCGGTGGCGCAGAAGGGCTTCTCGACGATGACGTGCTTGCCACCGGCGATGCAGGCGAGCGCCTGCTCGTGATGGAGCGCGTTGGGGCTGCCGATGTAGACGGCATCGACGTCGTCGGCGGACGCGAGCTCGTCGAGTGCGGTGAAGTTGCGTTCGCCGCTGTGTTCGGCGGTAAACGCGGCGCCGCGCTCGGCATTGCGCGAGAGCGTGCCTACGAATACAGCCTGGTCGTTGGCATTGACGACTTGGATAAAGTCGTCGGTGATCATGGATGTGCCGATGGTTGCTATACGCAGCATGTATCCCCCTCGTGCCGTTCGGTTTACAGGATGAGTGTAGCGCGGGAGGACACAAAAGCGTGCGAAAACGCCGTTACAGGTCGCTCTCGTTAAAGCCGGTGTCGATATCGAGGTTGCTGCCGTCGGCCGCCGTGGTGGCAAGCTCGTCGCAGCGCTCGTTGAGCTCATGGCCGGCGTGACCCTTAACCCAGATGAACTCCACCTTATGCTTGCTCTTTGCGGCAAGCAGACGCTCCCACAGGTCGCGGTTCTTGACAGGCTGCTTGTTGGCGGTCTTCCAGCCGCGTTTTTTCCATCCGTCAATCCAGTGCTTGTTGAAGGCGTTGACGACGTACTGCGAATCGGAATGGACTTCGACGTCGCAGGGGCGGTTGAGCGCCTCGAGTGCCACGATGACCGCCATGAGCTCCATACGGTTGTTGGTGGTCTTGGCGTAGCCGCGCGAAAGCTCAGAGGTGAAGGTCTTGCCGGCGGGGTCAACCAACTGTCGGAAGACGGGGTAGAAATCGTAGATT
>CABRZY010000163.1 GCA_902475475.1 uncultured Collinsella sp. | reverse complement strand
GCTCTTCCGATCTCAAGTTTCCATCCGTCACACCGGCGTCGCTGCCGGCGAGGCGGGCGGCATTACGCAGGCCATCGGCGCTTCGCAGGTCATGATCAACGACCGCAAGATCACCTTCATCGATACCCCCGGTCACGCGACCTTTACGGCCATGCGTGCCCGCGGCGCCAAGGTGACCGACATCGTCATTCTGATCGTGGCTGCCGACGACGGCGTCATGCCTCAGACCATCGAATCGATCAACCACGCCAAGGCCGCCGGCGTACCCATCGTCGTCGCCGTCAACAAGATCGATAAGCCGGGCGCCAACCCCGACCGCGTGCGCCAGGAGCTCACCGAGTACGGCATCATCCCCGAGGAGTGGGGCGGACAGAACATGTTCGTCAACATTTCGGCCAAGCAGAAGATCGGTATCGACGACCTGCTCGAGACCGTGCTGCTCCAGGCCGACGTGCTCGAGCTCAAGGCCAACCCCGACACCTTTGCCTCCGGTAACGTCCTCGAGGCCAAGCTCGACAAGGGCCGCGGTTCGGTTGCCACGGTCCTCGTGACCCGCGGTACCCTGCACGTGGGCGATACGCTGGTCGCCGGCCTTACCTACGGCCGCGTCCGCGCCATGCTCGACCCCAAGGGCAACGCCGTCACCGAGGCCGGTCCCTCCGACGCCGTCGAGATCCTGGGCCTGCAGTCCGTGCCCAACGCCGGCGACGAGTTCCGCGTGTTCGAGGACGAGCGCGAGGCTCGCGCCCTGGCCGATGAGCGTTCGCTCAAGGCCCGTATCGAGGAGCAGAGCCGCGTGAAGCACGTCACGCTCGAGAACCTCTTCGAGACCATCGCCGACGCCGAGGTCAAGGAGCTCAACCTGATCATCAAGGCCGACGTCCAGGGTTCCATCGAGGCCCTTCAGGACTCGCTCGACAAGATGGACCAGTCCGAGGTGCGCATCAACACGATCCACTCCGCGGTCGGTGCCATCAACGAGACCGACGTCGTCCTGGCAGACGCCTCCAATGCCATCATCATCGGCTTTGGCGTACGTCCCGACGGTAAGGCCCGCTCCGCTGCCGAGCGCGAGGGTGTCGAGATCCGTTGCTACGACGTCATCTATAAGTGCCTCGAGGAGCTTGACGCTGCCCGTATCGGCATGCTTAAGCCCACCGAGGTCGAGGTCTCCACGGGTACCGCGACCGTACTGGACACCTTCAAGGTGCCCAAAGTCGGCATTGCCGCCGGTGTCCGCGTCGAAGAGGGCGAGATCGCCGCGACCGACTCCGTGCGCCTGGTGCGTGACGGTATCGTGGTCTTCAACGGCAAGATCGCCTCGATGCGTCACTACAAGGATGAGGCCAAGAGCCTCAAGAGCGGTTCCGAGGGCGGCATTGGCCTGGAGAACTTCCAGGACATCAAGCCCGGCGACCAGATCGAGGGTTACCGCATCGACCAGGTTGCCCGTACCGAGTAGGGGGTAGCGCTATGAAGCAAACGCAGGCAACCCGCCGACTGGGCGAGCAGCTTCGCGAGAAGCTTGGTTATATCCTGCTCTTTGAGGTTTCCGATCCGCGCCTCGACCTGGTCACCCTGACTGCGGTCGAGGTCGCGGTGGACCGTTCGTTCGCGCGCGTGTACGTGTCGTGCGATGCGAGCCGCTACGACGAGGTCATGGAGGCGCTCGCCAGCGCCAAGGGCCGCATTCGCAGCCTGTTGGCCCGCTCGCTCGATTGGCGTGTCACGCCCGAGCTCGATTTTCGCATCGATCGCTCGACCGATGAGGCCGAGCGCATCACGCGTGCGCTGGAAAACGTTCCGGCCACGCTGGCGATCGAAAAGGACGAGGACGGCTACCCCATAGCGGATGCCGCCCAGGAGGCAGCTTTAGATGACTAATTCCGCTGATCTCGCCGCTGGCGAGTCTGCAGATATTACGCGACGCATCCTCGAGCTCATCGAGGGTGCGTCCTCCATTGCGATTTCGGGACATACGTCTCCCGATGGTGACGCCCTAGGCTCCGTGCTGGGTCTGGGTCTCTCGCTTATGAAGTTTTTCCCCAACAAGGACATTGCGCTGCTGCTGGCAGACGATGACCCGGTGCCGCGCATCTACCGCTTTATGGAGGGTGCCGATCGCTTGGTGCCCGCATCTGCGTACACCGGCAATCCGGACCTGTTTATCTCGGTGGATGTGCCGGTCGTCGAGCGCCTCAACAACTCGGCCGAGGTACTTCGCCGCTCCAAGCATGTGGTGTGCTTCGATCACCATCCGGCGCGCGAGGAGTTTGCCGAGCTGAGCCTGAGGCGTGTCGATGCCGCGGCCTGCGCCATGATCATCGACCGTTTCTTGGATAATTGCGGCATTGTCGCCCGTGATGGCGTCGCGACTTGCTTGCTGTGCGGCTTGGTGACCGACACCGGTCGTTTCCAGTACCAGAATGCCGATGCTGCCGCGTTCCACGCCGCTTCGCGCCTGGTAGCCCATGGCGCCAATCCGGCTCGTGTCGCGCTCGAGGTCTATCAGAGCATGCGCGTCGAGTTTTTGCACCTCAAGTCCATTGTCATGGGCCGTATTAAGACGGTCGCGCACGGACGCGTGGCGTATAGCTATGCCTACCAGAGCGACCTTGAGGCCTGCGGCGTCACCTCTGATGAATGTGACGGTCTGGTCGATGTGGTGCGTGCGGTGATGGGCGTTGAGGTATGTCTGTTCTTAAAGGGCATCGATGGCGATACCAAGGTGCGCGGCAACCTGCGCTCCAAGGGTGACCTCGATGTGTCCGAGATCGCTGCCAACTTTGGCGGTGGCGGGCATCATGCCGCTGCCGGCTTTACCAACAACGGAACGATTCGCGAGACGCTCGCCGTGGCACTTCCCATGCTGGCCGAGCTGGTGGGGGAGGATCCCGCTTCGGTGACCGTCGAGCTCTAATTTTTTGGATGGTACATGGCTCGTCGTACGCCTTCTCAATTGAATATGCTGCTCGCCGTCGATAAGCCGGTGGGCTGCACGTCCCACGACGTGGTTTCGCAATGCCGACGCGCCCTCCACGAACGGCGTGTCGGTCATGCCGGCACGCTCGACCCCATGGCATCCGGTGTCATGGTGGTGGGCGTGGGTCAGGCCACGCGTCTGCTGGGCATGCTCACCCTCGACACGAAAAGCTACGTCGCCGACATTTCGTTTGGCGTCGAGACTAATACCGACGATGCGGAGGGCGAGGCCGCTCGCACCGTTTCCGTTGCCCCCGAGCTGCACGACATGGCCTACGCCCGTGAACAGCTGGCTGCTATGCTGGGGCCGCAGATGCAGGTCCCGCCGGCGTTCTCGGCCATTTCGGTCAACGGCGTCCGTGCCTACAAGTCTGCTCGTGAGGGCAATGCCGTTGACCTGCCTCCGCGTCCCGTCGAGGTGTATGCCGCCGACTTGATCGCCATGAGCGGCGAGGGCGATACTTGTGTTTGGACCGTGGCATTTTCGGTGAGCAAGGGCACCTACATCCGCGCGCTCGCTCGTGATTTGGGTCGTGCGTGCGATAGTGCCGCACACATTTCCGCGCTACGCCGGACGGCATCCGGCGTGGTTTCCATTGGCGTCTGCCATGCGGTGGAGGAACTTTCTCCCGAGTCTGCGACTGGCTTTGCTTTGGACCCCATCGCGGCCCTGGGCTCCACGCGTGTCGACTTGCCGGGCAACCTTGCCGATGACCTGCTCTGCGGCAGGCGTATTCCCGTTGACCGCGCGCTTGTCGACTTCGATGCTTCGAAGGCGCCGTTTGCGCTGGTGCTCGATGGTGGGCTCAAGGCGCTTGCCCGCATTGAGGACGGTCGCTTTGTGATGGAACACGTGTTTCCGCAGGCAATCGGCGGTGTTCGATGATGCTGGCCCCCCACGAGCTCGCGCGTATCTTTTTCGCGGGCGAGAAGTTCGCGGTGT
>CABRZY010000162.1 GCA_902475475.1 uncultured Collinsella sp. | reverse complement strand
TCTCTTTGCCCAGGTCGAAACCGTAAGCATCCACGCCCGGCACCGCGCCCATGGCACTGGTGTAGTAGCCCTCGCCGCAGCAAATATCGAGCAGCGTCATGGAGCCGTTCGCAGACGCTGCACGCCCAGGCACCCGCTCGCGCACCAGCTCAACCATCGTATCGCGCAACGGCGCATAGTATCCGCGGTTCAGAAAGTCACGAC
Source organism: uncultured Collinsella sp. (assembly GCA_902475475.1). Lineage (GTDB taxonomy): Bacteria > Actinomycetota > Coriobacteriia > Coriobacteriales > Coriobacteriaceae > Collinsella. The sequence goes on along the minus strand of CABRZY010000162.1, from coordinate 3,808 downwards.
GGCTGCGCGCCTGTGACTTGGGATCGCCCATAGAGTCGCCGCTCTTGGACGAGCGCAGTAGGTACAGATAGCCCTCGCGCGCACGATCAAACCGGTGTCCGCCCGCGCATGCAGCACCGCGCTCGTTATCCACCAGTGGCTCATGGCAAACGGGACACAACAACATGGCAACTCCTTAGCGCGAACAACACAACGCCCACCATTGTCGCACGCCTTCCCCACCTAGTCATTGGGGACGTTCTTGAAGGACTAGTCGTTTAAGAACGTCCCCAATGACTAGTCGATTAGGAGTATCATCATCTGCGCAAATAAGCACGAAAGAGCATATTAGAGATTGAGAGCGTATGGCTGACACCGTATCTAAGCACATCGACATGACCACCGGCTCGCTGTGGCGCAATATTCCCCTGTTCGCCTTCCCCGTGGCCGCCACGAGCATCTTGGAGCAGCTGTCGAACCTCATCGCCACGGTCATCATCGGTAACTTCTCGGGCGACCAGGGAACCCTCGCCATGGCGGCGGTCGGCTCCAATGTTCCGCTTACCAGCCTTATGCTCAACCTGTTTATTGGCATGTCGCTTGGCTCCAACGTGGTCATCGCCAACGCTATCGGCCGCAACGATCAAAACATGGTCAAACGCGCCGTCCATACCTCGATTTTAATGGCGCTCGTGGGCTTTGTCGTCATCGCGCTGGGCGAGATCTTTGCCGAGCCCATGCTCGCCGCGCTCAACGTTCCCGCCGAAACCATGCCGCTCGCTTCGCTCTACCTACGCGTCTTTTTGCTCAGCATGCCCTCAATCTTGCTCTACAACTTTGAAGCCGCGATTTTCCGCTCCGTCGGCATCACCCGCATGCCGCTGCAGGCGCTTGCCGTGTCCACCGTCCTCAACATTGGCCTGGACCTCATCTTTGTCCCCGTACTTCACTGGGGCGTCGCGGGCGTCGCCATCGCCACCGCCATCGCCTACACCGTCAGCGCCGCTACGCTCTTTATCCGCCTGCTCAAGACCGACTCCGTCATCCGCGTCACCCCACGCGACTTGGCTATCGACCCCGTCGCCCTCAAGCGCATCGTCAAAATCGGCCTGCCCGCCGGCATCCAAAGCGCTGTCTTTGCCGTCGCCAACATCATCATCCAGTCCGCCATCAACAGCCTGGGCACCGAGGTCATGGCAGCATCGAGCGCCGCCATGAGCCTGGAGTACGTGTGCTACAACCTGCTCAACAGCTTTAGCCAGGCTTGCACCACCTTTGTGGGACAAAACCACGGTGCCCGCCAGATCGACCGCTGCACCAAGACGCTCAAGGTCTGCCTGGTCGAAGGCGGTATCGTTGCACTCACCACGATCATCGTTATTGTCGGCCTGGGGCGCGAGATCTTGTCGCTGTTCAACAGCGATCCCAACATCGTCTCGATCGGCTATATCCGCGTGTGTTCGATCTTCCCGGCGTACGCCTTTAGCATGTTCTACGAAAACATGTCCGGCTACCTACGCGGCTTTGGTATCTCGCTCACGCCCGCCCTCATCACCATGATCTGCGTCTGCGGCATCCGCTTCTATTGGGTGTTCTGCGTGTTCCCGCACTTCCGCACCTTTGCGAACATCATGATGGTCTACCCCATCAGCCTGGGCACCACGGCGTTCTTTATGGTCGTGGCGGTACTACTTTGCCACCCGGCACGCACCTATCGCGCCACCCAAGCCAAAGCGACAGCCCGCTAAACACCGTACTCAACGCCACGCCAGTCATTAATTGACAATATGCGAGCTCATATAGTCGATAAAGCGCCTCGTGGCGATAGGCATGGTATCCCAGCTGCGCCAAGCTGCCACTACGTCGCGCGAGGGAGCATGCACGATGGGTCGCACACGAATATCGGCTCGCATGCCCTCCACAGTACGACGGTAGAGCATGCTCACGCCTAGGCCCTCCTCCACCATCGCCATGATGGTGTAGTCGTCAGTCACCTCACTCGTCACGTGCGGCGACAGCCCATGTGTCGCAAATGCATCGAGCACCAGGCTCTGTTCGCCCTCATCCAGCAGCACAAAGGGCTCGGACGCCAGGTCGGCGAGCGTCACCTTTTCCTTTGCCGCCAGCGGATGCGCAGCCGGCAGCAGCGCCACCAACTCGTCGTGATAGACCACACGCTTCTCGAGGCCTGCGGTAAACCCGCGCGCCGTAAAGCAAAAATCCACCACGCCGTCGTGCACCCACTGAGCGTTGCGCGTGTAATCGCCCTGCTTGAGGGTAAAGCGTACGCCCGGGTGCAGCGTACCAAAGTCGCGGATCACACGCGGCAGCACGGTACGGCTCACGTTGGTAAACGTCGCGATGCGAATATCGGTCGACGAAAGCCCCAGCAGCTCCTGGCGCTTGCCCTCGAGCTCGGCCTCGGCGGTCACAATCTGGCGCAGGTACGGCAGATACTGCTTGCCATCGCGCGTAAGCGAAACGCCCTGCTTTCCGCGCTCGATAAGCGTGGTGCCCAGCTCGCGCTCGAGCGCCTTGACGGCCTGGCTCACCGCACTTTGCGTATAGCCCAACTCGTCCGCCGCGCCCTTAAGACTGCCGCGATCGACCACCATACAAACAATCTGATACCGCGATGCCATCGTGCCTCCACATCAATGCAGCCGTAAAACGTTTTGCCAGCGCTTTTCCTAATGACATTAGCATTTCTTAATCATACTGAAGATACATTCGCTTTACTACATCCACATCTGGGAGCAGAATCCTTTGTACGAAACCGTTCTGTAACAAAAGGAGTCCCATGGATCGCAAAAAAGCAATCGCGCTCTCATTTTCCGTTCCCGTCGCATGGGGCTTTTCGTACCCCCTCATGAAGATCGGCATGGACAGTATGAACGCCACGAGCATCGTTGCGCTGCGCTGCATCATCGCCTTTGTGGCTTGCCTGCTGCTCTTCCACAAGCGCGCTTTCCGCATCAACCGCGACCTTATGGTCCGCGCTGCCATCATCGGCGCCATTATGGCAACCGAACTCACCTGCATGTGCCTGGGCTCCAGCCTCACCTCCGCCTCCACCGCCGGCTTTTTGCAGAGCCTGACGGTCGTGATCGTGCCGTTTGCCAACGCCGCCCTGCTGCGTCGTGCCCCCGAGCGCAAAGTGCTCGTCGGCACCGCCATCGTCACCTGCGGTATGTTGCTGCTCTCGGGCGCCGACTTCACCAGCCTGAACCCGGGCGCGCTCATCATGCTGCTCTCCGCTTTTGTTTATGCCGGCCATATCATTGTGGCGAAGCGCTTTGTCGAAGATGTCGACCCGCTGGCCCTGGGCGTTTGGCAGCTGGGCTTCGGCGGCTTATTCTCGGGTATCGCCGCATTCACCTTTGACGGTTTCACGCTTCCCGGCACGCCGAGCGAGATTGTCGTTGTCGTCGCGCTCGCACTCATCTGCTCTGCCTATGGCTTTATCACCCAAACGCTCGTGCAGCCCCACGTGCCTGCCGAGACCACCGGCTTCGCTTTCTCGCTCGAGCCGGTCTGCTCTGCCGTCTTTTCGTTCTTCCTGGTCGGCGAGGTCCTGAACCCCATCGCCTTCTTTGGCGCCACCCTCATCCTCACCGGCGTCATGGTGGCAACCGTCGAGCTTCCGCGCCTCCGTGCACATGGACAGGCCCGTATGGCAGGAGCGCCCGAGCGCGTCTCGTAGACCCCGTTCTTCATACAGCCGTGTCATAAAGGCAACCGGTGCGCCTTTACAATAGATGCCAACAGAGCATCTACCATAAAGGAGCCCCATGGACACCGCAACCCGCGACCACAACATAGCAACTTG
>CABRZY010000161.1 GCA_902475475.1 uncultured Collinsella sp. | reverse complement strand
TGTTCCATTGAGCTGCGCCTGGCAGTCGCAGCTCAATGGAACAAACACATCCAGATCGCGGAGGCGAAGGAGAAGAACATGGACATCCGCAATCTCGAGGGCTCAATCGTCGCCCTGGTTACGCCGTTTAAAAAGGACGGCAGTGTCGACTTTGACGCGCTCGAGCGCCTTATCGATTTCCACTTGCAAAATGGCACCGACGCCATTCTCACCCTGGGCACCACCGGCGAGAGCGCCACGATGACCGACGACGAGGACAACTCCGTCGTCGCCGCCGTGGTCAAGCATGTTGCAGGACGCGTCCCCGTCATTGCCGGCTCGGGCTCCAACTCCACGCAGACCATGCTCACCAAGTCGCTTACTTACCAGGGCTTGGGAGCCGACGGCCTGCTGCTCATTACCCCCTACTACAACAAGTCCAACGAAGAGGGTATCTATCAGCATTTTAAGACCGTCGCCGATGCCGTGGACATCCCCTGCATCCTGTACAACATCCCCGGCCGCTGCGGCTGCGGTATCAGCGAGCGCAACGTAGAGCGCCTGGCCGCGCACCCCAACATCATGGGTATTAAGGAGGCCTCGGGCAACGTCGCCTACGCGGCCAAGATCGCCCACCTGCTGTCAGACGACTTCCGCATGTACTCGGGCGAGGACGCGCTTACCGTGCCGCTCATGAGCCTGGGCGCCTCGGGCACCATCAGCGTGTGGGCAGACGTGCAGCCGCAGCTCGTGCATGGCATGTGCCGCGCCTATTTGGACGGTGACGTGGCGCGTGCCCGCGATATCCAAATTGCCGGCCAGCCGCTCATCAATGCCCTCTTTAGTGAGGTCAACCCCATCCCCGTCAAAGAGGCGCTCGCCCAGATGGGTATGATCGAGGCAAACTACCGCATGCCGCTGTGCCCCATGGCAGACGACACGCGCTCTGCACTTACCGATGCTCTGAAGGGGGCTGGTCTGCTTGATTAAGACCGTCATTATGGGAACGGGCCGCATGGGCTCGCTCATCCGCACCACCGCCGAGGGCGTTGTCGACGCCGCCGGTCAACCCGTTTTTGATATCGTGGCCCAGATTGGCTTCGATTTGAGCAAGCTCGAGAACGCACCGGCTGCCGATGTGATTATCGACTTCTCGAACGTCGCGACCTTCGACGCCGTCGTCGCCTATGTCGAGCGCACGGGCGCGGCATTGGTCTCAGGCACCACAGGCTACACCCCCGAGCAGATGGACCGCCTGCGTGAGCTGGGCCAGAACACCCGCGTTATGCACTCGGGCAATTACTCCATCGGTATCGCAGCCCTGCGCCATCTGGTAGCGCAGGCTACACACGAGCTGCCCGGCTTTGACTGCGAAATCGTCGAGACGCACCATAACCAAAAGGTCGACGCCCCCAGCGGTACCGCCAAGCTGCTGCTCGACGCCATAGTCGAGGCCGAGCCCGAGACAGGCTACCACCCCGTCTACGGACGCGAGGGCATGTGCGGCGCGCGCGATCCCAAGGAGATCGGCATGCACTCGCTGCGGGCGGTACCGCTAGCTGGCGTACACGAGGTGGGTTTCTTTGGCCAGGACGAGGAAGTCACGCTCACCCACCGCGCCACGAGCCGTCAGATCTTCGTCAACGGCGCCCTGGCCGCCGCCCAGAAGCTCGTCACCCGCGACCCCGGCTTCTACACCTTCGACCAGGTCATGTTTGCCTAACCAGATATCAACCGTATCCACGCAAAGGAGAAACAGCATATGAGTAACGCAGCCGAGATGGATGCCCAGGAGATTATCAACTACATCGCCACCGCGCCCAAAAAGACACCTGTCAAGCTGTACGTGCGCGAGAAGCCCGGCATGAAGGTTGCCTGGGGCGACGCACATGTCTACGGCGGCCGTCGCGGCAAGACCGTCTTTGGCGACTGGGATGAGCTCAAGGCCATCCTCGATGCCAATGCCGACTCCATCGACTACTACGATGTCGAGAATGACTGCCGCAACTCTGCCGTGCCCATGCTCGACCTTAAGGGCATCAACGCCCGCATCGAGCCGGGCGCGATCATCCGTGACCGCGTCGAGATCGGCGATCGCGCCGTCATCATGATGGGTGCCATCATCAACATCGGCTCCGTCATTGGCGAAGGCTCCATGATTGATATGGGCGCCGTCCTGGGCGGCCGCGCCACCGTGGGCAAGAACTGCCACATCGGCGCCGGCACCGTGCTGGCAGGCGTTGTGGAGCCCGCCAGTGCCACGCCCGTCATCATCGAGGACGATGTCATGATTGGCGCCAATGCTGTGGTCCTGGAGGGCGTGCACGTAGGCAAGGGCGCTGTCGTTGCCGCCGGCGCCGTGTGCGTCGAGGACGTCCCCGCCGGCGCCGTCGTGGCCGGTGTCCCCGCCCGCGTCATCAAGATGCGCGACGAGAAGACCGACAGCAAGACCGGCCTGGAAGAGGGCCTGCGCCAACTGTAGGGTTACGCGGTTTTGACAAACCGCGAAACGGCTCGACGCTGCAAACGCCCCTAAGCGGCAATCTGACGTTCAATCGTCGGGCATGACCAGAAGGTCAATGCCCTCCTCTTTCGCGTCACCTTGCTCGCCTAGGGGCGTTTTCGCTGGCGTATGCTCAACCTGCAACGTAATTCAGCCCCAAGCAACAAAGGCCGAAGTCCCGAAGGGCTTCGACCTTTGTTTTTCAGCAGCGTCCAGCGCAGCTTATCGATTCTCAATTGACCCGATATTTTTGAGCTCGATGGAAATGAGGCCGTTGGGCTCATTGACGAACTCGATGTACTCGGAGTTGGAACCCATCTCGGCCGGGAAGCTGATCTCGATACCCGTGTCGGTACGGATCTTATGATTGCGCACCGCCGCGCGTTCGACCTGCTTGCGCTCCACGGGCACACGCTCAGGCACCTTCTCCTCGGTCAGTGCCGCGCGCACGCTCTCCTTGATGACCGGCTCGTCCTCAAAGACCTCGTCGACGATATCCCAAGGCGGCAGCTCCTCGTCATCCTCGACCTTCTCGGCAACAGCAGCCTTAACCTTGGCGAGCGCTACGGCCGTATTGGCACCGTGCTCCTCGGCGACTTCCTCGACCACACGCGTCACGGTGTCGATGACCTCCTTGCCCGATACGCCCGTGTCGCACTGCAGCAGGCCATCGGGGATAAGCATACGGTCCTCGCCGGCGATCTTGCGTTTCTTGTCCACATAGCCGATCTCCATGGTGCTTGCACGCACGATTGCATAGCTCGGCACCTTTTGCGAGGGATTCGGCAGAATGGCGTAGTGGCGCGCAATGTCGTTGCGCACCTCGCCCTCTTCGCGACCTACCTCGTGCATAAAAGCCTGCTTGGAGCCCAGCAGCATCACGGCAAACCAGCGGGCATCCTCATCGTCATCAAAGTCCGCCACAAGCACGTCGGTGGACTCGGCTTTCTCGGCCTTGGTGAGTTCGGAAGAGATGAACTCCGCAATCTGCTGCGACAGGTCCACGAACTCGCGCTCGCCAAAGAAATAGCCCTTGAGCTCGCCGCCGAATGCTGAGTTCTCGGCAAACGTGGCACGCTTGTTGTCGGCCGAAGTACGAGCGCGCCGCAGGTGCGTGGTCACGAAGTTGCGCACGGTACGGCTCTCGATATCGAGCTCGCGCTGGCTCATAACGTTGACGGCAGAGTCAAAGTCCAGGATATGCAGAATCGCGTGATTGATTTTCATATACGGCATTCCGTTCTAGATCGAATTGAGCACGAACTAGTATAGCGGTCGAGCCCGCCCCAGGCGCATCGAAGATTGGTGCATCGGGGACAGGCCGCTTTGCACTAATGGCTAGTGCAGGAGCTCGGACTGCCAAGCCTCGAGCTGTTCTGCCAAACTCTTACCGGCAGCGCGCATGTCGATCTGGGGTCGTTTGGGCAGCAGCGCGCATTTAAGGATTGCCACGATGGTCTGCGAGACAAAGCGTCGTGTATCATTGTCAAAGCCTTGCGCAGCCTGGAGCATCACGGGCAGGCTCTCGCGCAGATTCC